>JAYWBY010000166.1:0-6163 GCA_043781115.1 Pseudomonadota bacterium | reverse complement strand
AGCTTTATAGCGTCGGCGTGTCGCCGCTGGTCGTCATTCACCACGGCTCGACTTACATCGGCAAGGATCTCGACGTGAACTCCGAGCCGGTGCGCGAGCATGACATCGCGTTTTTGATCTTTAAGGATCCGATCGCCAAAGCGACGATGGAGTTGGCGCCAACCCGGCCAGCGGTTGGCGCCACGGTGGACGTCGTCGGCTTTGGCATGAACGTCTTCGCTGCGACCAACCCGACTCACGTCTTTCGCCGCCAGACCGGCAAAAATCGACTGGCGAGCTTTCAGGAGTACGGAATTTCTAGCCTCGGGATCAAAGGCCCGTCGAACACGACCGACAGCAACTCGGTCCTCGCCAGCTTTGGCGATTCGGGAGGGGCGTTGATTCACGAAGGTAAACTGGCGGGTGTAACTTCGATGATTGCTCCGTTGGCCTCCGGCCAGGGAGCGGTGTTCTTCGTCGACCTTTCATCCTCAGTGAGTCTGAGTTTGGTGGCTCAAGCCAAAGCCGCGGGGGCGATTTTCGGCGCCCCGGTCGTAACGCTGAGCCCTGCCGCTTCGCCTTCTCCTGCCGCCGGGGATCCGGCGCCGGCGCCTGGACCAAGCGCCGATCAAGGCGATCCGAGCCAAGATCTCGACCCTGGCGTCGACGACGAGGGCGCGACGAATGATCCTACCGCCAAAAAGAAATCGTCTCAGGCATCAGATTGCGATTGATCGTTAGTCCAAGACGACGATGTCACGCTGGACCCCGAGCTTCTTCATCAGGCGGTGCAGATACGCCCGCTCCAAGCAGAGCATCCGCGCCGCCTCGCTGACGTTGCCTTGGGCCTTCCTGAGGACGTGCTTCAGATAACACTTGCCCGCCGCTTCGTGGAACTCCTGCCAAGGGGTCATGTTGCAAGAGAAGGAAAACTCCGCGCCGGGCGCCGCTTGATCGCCTCGGGCGGCCGTGGACGGCGCCGCGGCCGAAGGTGAAGGCGCCGCCGTCGCCGTCGCCGGCCCAAGATCCTCGATGGCGTCGATCAGCGGCTCTTCGCTCAAGATCGCCGTGCGTTCGACGAGGTTCTTCAGCTCGCGGATGTTGCCCGGCCAGTTGTGCGCGACTAGCTGCGCCATGGCGTGGGCGCTGAACTGCTTCTCGCCGAGCGAGTGCTCGACGGAGGCTTCCTTCAAGAAGTTCGTCGCCAACTTCGCGATGTCGGATTGGCGCTCGCGCAGAGGCGGCAGCTGCAGGGTCACGACGTTCAACCGGTAGAAGAGGTCCTCGCGGAACTCGCCGGATTGCACCATTTCCGCCAAATCGCGGTTGGTCGCCGCCAAAAGGCGAACGTCGACGTTGGTCAGCTTTTCGGCGCCGACCCGCTGGATTTCGCCGTTCTGGAGGGCCCTGAGCAACTTGGCTTGGACGTCGAGACTCAGCTCGCCGATTTCGTCGAGAAAGAGTGTGCCGCCGTCGGCTCTTTCGAAGACGCCCTTGCGGAGCTTGGTGGCTCCCGTGAACGAGCCTTTTTCGTGGCCAAAGAGCTCGCTTTCGATCAAGGAGTGCGGGATCGCCGCGCAGTTGACCTTGATCAGATCCTTGTCCGAACGCGACGACTCGCGGTGGATGGCGCGGGCGACGAGCTCTTTGCCGGTGCCGCTCTCGCCCGAGATCAGGACGCGACCGTTGGTCGGCGCGACCCGTTTGATGAGCTTCAAGATCTCTTGGATCTTCGGGTGGTCGCCCTGCATCTCGCGGCCCTGGGCGAGCTGTTCGAGCTTTTCCTTGTCGGTGGAGATGCGGTTGAAGTCCAGGCACCGCGCGACGCTGACTATGATCCGTTCTTCGCCGAAAGGCTTCTCGATGTAGTCGAAGGCGCCCATCTGCGTCGCCTTGAAGGCGTCGCTGACCGTGCCCTCGCCCGAAATCATGATGACTCGCGACGCCAAACCGGCTTCCGACAAGGCTTTCAGCACGTCCAGGCCGGAGCCGTCGGGCATCCGGATGTCGAGCAAGACGCAGTCGTAAGGAAAGGCGGCTTGCCCTTCTTTCGTCAACGGTCCGAGCTTGGCCGTCGCATCGCGCACGGTCTCGGCTTCGATGATCCGCGCGCCTTCGCCCTCCAGCGTCATGCGCAAGCTGATGCGAATATTCCGGTGGTCGTCGACGACCAAGATGCGCCGGTTTCTGATGAGGTCGGAACGGACGTTTGGCACGGTCATACGGAGTCCTTTTTGCGGCGAGGCAGGCGAATCGAAAATAGCGTTTCGCCCGGGCGGCTCTTGACGCTCAATTTGCCTCCATGATCCATGACGATCTTTTGGCAAACGGCTAGCCCGAGGCCCATGCCCGGGGTCGGTCCGGTGTGCTTGGTCGTAAAGTAAGCTTCGAAGATGCGGCCTATCAGATCGGCGGGAATACCCGGGCCGTCGTCGCGCACCGAGACGACCAGGTCGCCGCCCGCTTCTTCCAAGCCCACGGTAATCTTCGACGGCGTTTCTCCGCAAGCTTCGGCGGCGTTCTTGATGAGGTTGATCAGGACTTGGCGGATTAGATCCTCGTCGACGAAGGCCAAGGCCTTGGCGTAGCGCGTGTCGAACGCGATTTGATGCTGGGCGTAAACCGGCTTTTGCAGCTCGGCGGCGTGGCGGCAGAGGGACACGAGGTCCGTGTCGCGCGGCGCCGGCTCCGGGAGGCGAGCGAAGTTGGAGAAGTTGTCGACCATTCGCCTGAGGCCCGAGACCTCCTCGGTGATGATGTTCTGGGCGTCTTCGAGGAGCTTGCCGAAGTCCTTGTCCTCGCCCTTGTAGCGGCGCTTCAGCTGCGAGACCATCATCTGAATCGGCGTCAGCGGGTTTTTGATCTCGTGGGCGAGCTTCCGTGCGATGATCTGCCAGGAGGCGATCTTCTCGAGGTAAAGGCTCCGCTGGCGGTTGGCCTCGACCTCGTCGGCCATCGAGTTAAATTGCAAGGTCAAGAGCCTCAGCTCGCCGGTGTAATGCTCGTCGAAGCGGAACATCGAGTCGCGTTCGGACCAAAGGGCGAAGCCCGACATGACCTCGGTGATGCGGGTCTTGAAGCGCTGGGCGTAAATGATGAACAAGCTGACGAGGAGGAGGAAGCTGACGATCGACACCGTCGTCAGCGCCCGGATCAGCGACGGCCGAATGTTGCCGTCGATGTTGGCGCCGACGAGTTGGTATCGCTGGCGGATGTCCTCGGCCGCCTTGAACGATTCGTAGACCGCGCCCTTTGGAAATTCTAGTGTAAAATCAAGTACTTTAAGCTTATCGCGGTCGAGCCACTTGAGCGCCCCGTCGGCCGGCTCGGCCTTGCCGGCGAACGCTTGGATCTTGATGTTTTTCGGATTGGTGATGCGCTCCAAGTCGGCGTCGTCGAGCCAATGGCGGACGGTAGCCTCGTCGAGTTCACCTTTGGCGCTCCTTTGCCAAGCGGCGAGGAACGGCTTCAGGCGCTCGACGACGAGCTCTTGTTCGAGGACGTGCACCTTTTTGATGCTCTCGAGGTGGCCGCCGAGGCTCTCCTCGATCTCTTGGTCGTGCGCCCAGCGCGCGATCGTATCGATGCTCGCGAAGGCGAAGAAGGCGCTGACGGAATAGCCGAGGAAGAGGATGAATGACGCAATCAAGGCAGCACGAATGATCCACGACTCGTACCAGTGGATGGTCGGCGCCGGCATGATCACGCGTTGCGAAGAAGCGGCCTCGGCGTCCCGGGGCTGGGTTAGCCCCGGCTCGGGATCACCGGAGCTCGGCGTGATGCTGGAAGGACTGAGCGGTTCGCTGGTCACTTAGCCTTTCCGTTCTCGCTTGTGCGCTTCGGCTTGGGGGCCTTGGGCGCATCGAGCGGCGTACCGGCGGCTGGCTTTTTCGGGCCTTTGCTGATCTCTTCCACCGTCTCGGGCTTCGGCGGAATGCTGACCTTGACGCGCACCGTCTGATTCAGCGTCAATTCACCGAGCATGTGGGAAAAAAGGCTTTGCATGACGCCCGACTGCTGCTGGATCAGCCACTCCTTGATGCGCGAGGCTTCTTCCACGGAGGTTTGTTTGACGACGAGGAAGGCGAGCATGGTGCCGCCGGTGCGCGCCAAATCGCCGAGCTTCGCCGGGTCGCTGAGCTCGGCCTTCAAACAGAGGTCGCCGTAAGTGGCGAAGTCCTTCACCAACGCCGTCTTCGGCGAGTCGTCGAGCCGGGCGACATCGTACGTTTCTTCCCAGGCGTCGAACTTCACCGAACAGCGCACGCCGTAGACGAGCGGCATGTCCTCGCCATCGGCGTCTTCCGCGCCCGCCGTGGGTTGGCGCAGCGTCAGCTGGCTGACGGTCGTGAAGCCGCCGGTAATGATGCTCTTTTGCTTCGGCGTCAAGGCGTCGGCGAGCGGCACGATCAACTGGACGCGTCCGGCCTTCGCTTGCCAGCGCGCCAAAGCCACCAAGACAGGCCCGCCGTCTGTTTGCGCCCGGGCCATGGGGCCGCCGAGAATCGCGGCCAAGAGCGCCGACGCGAGGAACCTAGCGATGGGTACTTGGCCCGTCACTGGTCTCCCCCCAGATCTTGGGGCAAGGTCTTCGGCGCCAGCTCGTCGGGCGCGCGCGTCACTTTCAGCGCTAGCTCGGCGATAAAGCCGGAGCTGTGGTAGCGCACCCCGATGATGGCCGCCGAGCCCACCAGATTGACGCTGTCGATGCTGTCGTGGCCGCCGCGTAAACGCAGGAACACCTCCGCCTGGTCCTCGCCCGGTTGGGTGTCGCCGAGCGGCACGTCGAGGCGGCTTTCGGCGCGAAACGAGTAGCCATTGGCGCCGACGGTCAAAGCCCGCGTGTCGAGGGTGAAATAAGCGTAGGTCGCCATGTCGTAAGTTTTCGCGAGCGCGAGCTCTACGACCGAATTCTCCGTTTGCGTCGGCGCCAGGAGGAGCGACGCGCCGATTTGGTGACCGCTGCCGGGATAGAAGCCGCGGAGCCTGGTCTCTTTGTAATAGGCGAACTTGGGCCCAGCGACGGCAGAGGGGAAGCCCTTCACGGCAAAGCGGGGACCTTTGTTGACGTACATTGCGGCGCCATACTGAACCTCGCCGACACCGGCCACCGACCGGGACCAGAGGCCTTGGCCGCGGCCGCCGAAGCCCATGGCGTCGAGATAACGGTAGTACGAGTCGACGGCGGCGATTTCGGCGTCGAACTGGGCGTCCTCGCGGGCGAAGCGGGGGAGGCCGTAGGCCAACTGCCCTTGGCGGATCTCGCCGCCGCTGTCCAAGTCGACGGTCAACGACGCCCGGTGGAGCGAGTCGAAGACGTTGCGGCCGACCAAGCCGATGCGGTAGTCCATCGGCGCGTTCTCGGTGTCCGCCGACTGCGCCGTTGCTTCCGTCAATGTAACGTCGAGTTCGCCGCCGATCGCCCAGTCGGTCAAGACGCCGGGATCGTCCTCGACCTCGACGATGAGCTTGGCCATGCCGGGTTTCGAGCCCTTGCGCATGATCAAAATGGCGGACTTGAAGAGGCCTAGGCCTAGGAGACGCGACCGGGTCGTCATCACCAGCTCATCGTTGAGCGGCGCGCCTGGCACGAGGCCGAGCTCTTCCGCCAGCTGCTCGCCAGTCATCCGGGTCGAGCCGCGGATCTCAAGCGACTCGAGCTTGTAGACTTGCACTTTGCGGTCGGCGCCGACGGGCAGCGCCTTCTCGGGTTGCCCCTGCGCTTGGGCAAGCGGGGTCCAGGCCGTGAGTCCGGCTAGCACGATGGCTGATAGAGAAAGTCGCCGCGTCATCCCGTCGCTCCGGTCACGCGTCAGTAGGTGAAATGCTTGATGGCCTCGCCCTTGGCCCCGATCTCGGTCATCGCTTTGATGCCGATGTCCAAATGCAGCTCGACGAAGCGTTCGGTCACCGACTTGTCGCTCGTTTCGGTCTTGACGCCCTCGGGCGTCATCGGGCGGTCGGAAACCAGCAGCAAGGCGCCGCGCGGCGTCTCGTTGGCGATGCCGACGGCGAAGATCGTCGCCGTTTCCATGTCGATGCCGATGACCCGGAGTTGGCGGAGTCGCTCCTTGAAGGCGTCATCGTGCTCCCAGACGCGGCGGTTGGTCGTATAGACGACGCCGGTGCGCAGCCGTCAGTGCTTCATCGAGTCGCAATGCAAAGCCTTCGCTTACGACAAAAA
>JAYWBY010000165.1:0-2154 GCA_043781115.1 Pseudomonadota bacterium | reverse complement strand
CCAAAGGGTCTTGAAATCTAACCGCATTAGGCCTTCTCCCCAACAATCTTAATGGCAAAGGCAACGCCTTTGGACCCCTTTGTGTCGATGACCTCGATGCTTCCTCCCATCTCGCCCAGTACTTGCCGGACATGATAGAGGCCGAGTCCTGAACCTCCCCGGCTAGAGGAATAGCCCATCTCAAATATCCGGCCTTTGTCGATACCTCGGGCCAGCCCGTCACCATTATCAGTTACGCGCAACTCAAGCATGTTCTTGGCAGATTGCGTGATTTCGAACTGGATTTTGCGGGCTTTCGCGCGCCAGGAGTTACTAATGAGGTTATCGACAATCACAGCGATGTCGATCGGGTTGAACCTTTTCTTCATGCCGGGATGATTGTTCTCAACGTCAATGCGTATTCTCTGCGTCCCAGTTTTGGCGATCTTTTCAATATAGTCGGCGATGAACTCGGCGAGATTGGTCTCGATGTTCTCTGAATCTAGTTCAAATGTGGCCAAGGGCGCAAACCGCGTCACAGACTGGATCTTGGCATTGAGAAAGGCGATCTGCTCCATCTCCTGAAGTATCACCTCGCGAGGCACCATCTGCTGTGCGGCAGTCCTTCGTAACAAATTCTGGATTTTAGCTGCTATTTGAACCGAGTAAATTGTGATTTGGTGGTGCAGGTTAAGGACAGTCGATGCATCAACGTTCACGACAGATTCTAGGAAGTGGGACCGACGTTTCTCACGCACTGTCTCTTCTTCGGCAACGGTCGCTCGCTCAATCGCAGCCTCTGCCGTCTTCCGTTCCCGGTCGGCAATCTTTCGAGCGTCTTCCTCTGCTTTCTTGAGTTGCTCAAAGCGTTCCTCAGCCTTGTCTATTTTCACCAACAGCTTCTTGTCGGCGACTTTCGAGGCAATAGACCGTAAGGCCACCAAAGAAGACTCAAATTCGGTAGATCGCTCGTTCACCAGACCAACAAGTTGCTTGCTGTAGTCAAGCAGCTCGACTTGCTTATTATCGACCAACCCTGCGAGCGCGTTTGATACGCGAATGCGGCCTGGATCGGTAAGCAATCTCGATAGGTCCCCGGTGTTTGCGTCGGCCTTATCTGGCCACGAAACCGGAACCACATACTACTCCAGTCGTTGAAGGCAATGCACCATTACCGCCTTCTTGAGCTGGCGGACGGCTGACGTGTCGATTAGCCCTTGATTTCGGCTCGACGCTTCCTGGAAATCCTCGTCTGAGCCGAAGACGTCCACACGTCCAATGATCTCACGCGTCCCGAGGAAGCGGGCGTAGCCCTGCTGCTTACGGCGGTCGAAAGCAAACCAATCGTTGCCTTCCTCGCCGATCGGGACGACCCTGGACCTATTCCTGAAAAGGAATACTGACCCGAAATCGACCGATGAGAGGCCGACGCGCCTGGCAAACGTCAGTCTGGCAGATTGGTTGAGATAGTAAATCTCGCACCTGAATCCAGAATCAGCCAACTGCACGTAGGGGTTAGGTTCTCGAATTTTGTAAACGACTTCTCCGCGATCGGTAAGTGCCGTCTCAATCTTGTCCTTCTTGATTGCCACCTCAATGAACGTCGTCTTACCTTGCAAGACGGTAAAGATGTTGTTGCCCACTAATCCGTTTATAATATCGGCTGAAGATGGTTCCTCGCCCAATTTTGCAGCACTCGCTCTTTCTCGCTTGTCCTCTTCCAACTCCGCGGGGGCGTGAATGAGGATGCGGAAACTATCAACCTCCTCTCCGAATGGATTGATGAGCTTCGCCAGCGAAGCCTTCATCGAAGCGAGTGTCGATCGCTTCCATTTTTCGCGAAGGGAGCCAATCCGTATAACAGTGCCGTGGGTGAGAGACGATCCAAATTTCTTAAGTGCCGCAGGAAGCTCAAAAGCATCTGAGTCCGAATAATCCACTCCAATTTTTTCGAAACGCTCGTTTGCATTGTCGTCATCGAACCGCGCCCAATCAACTTTCAAGCGGTGGATTGGGCCCGACTTGGCTGACCGGGGACGGGTCTGAAGGACAAGTTCCTCGCCGAGCCGGTCCGACGAGAACCGGCCGATCCCTTTACTTCCAGCAAAGTGGCGCTCAGAAGCAATATCTCGAAAGTCCTTCGCTCTCTTTTCTTCTTCTTCTCTCTTTGCGGAA
>JAYWBY010000164.1:0-2157 GCA_043781115.1 Pseudomonadota bacterium | reverse complement strand
CCTTCGACGCACTGCTTTGGCTCGGGATTCTTGGGGCTGGCAGAGCAGGTCAGCGCTGCCCCCGCGGCAGTGTTGGTGGCGGTTGACGACCCGGTTCCGGTCGTAGGGCTCCCTTCGCAGGACTGGCCATCGTCGAGCGTGGCCTTGCCGCCGCTCGAACTTGCGAAGTTGTTCTCGCTGCACGAGCCAACCAAGGCTGTGAGGCCGAGGCCGAAGGGCAAGAGCGAATGAAAAATTCGCAATGGAATCCTCGAATGGCCTGTTGGGACAGTGGGGTGGCGCTTGGTTCCTTATCGGAAGGCCCCTAAAATTCTTTATCGACCCTTGAATACTTCTATCATTTCAAGGTCTAAGGTATAGTATTTGGAGCATTCCCAGCGCAGCGTTGTTTCCAACCAGTAGGAGGATTTGGGATGAGGAGTCGGATTTTCGCCTTGGCGTTCGTAGCAGTTAGCTTGGCCCCGCAGGCTTTCGCCGAGGAGACCCTCAAAGCGACGGTGGTGGCCAAGCCCGCCGATGCCGCCGCTGCCCCAGCCGCGGCGACCGGTGGTTTCAACAACACCGCCTGCACAAACGGCAAGAACAAGCGCACGATCGAGCTGACGAGCACCAACGCCACGACCAAGCTTCCTTGCGAAGTTCATTATAAGAAAGAAACCGAGCAGACCGGGCACGACCAAGTGCTTTGGAAAGCCGACAACGATCTCAAGTTTTGTGAAAGCAAAGCCCAGGCTTTCGTCGAGAAGCTGACCGGCCTCGGTTGGACCTGCGGAAAAATGTAGCATTAGAAGCATTTAGGGACCTCTTAGGCACGTTGCGGCAGTCTGTGGAATGCCCGACAATAGGTAAATACCACCTAGTCAAAGAGGTCCCGATGCTCCGTCCCGCGATGAAGTGCTTGTTGGCGTTCGTGCTGACGGCTGGGGCTGGCCAGGCATTGGCTGTCAGCCCGCAGGCGCCGTTACCGACTCCCGCCGGGCTGTCGGATGCCGTGCACTTCTGGGAGAAGATCTTCGGCAAGTACACGCCCGACCAGTGCGTCTTCCACGACAAGGACGACCTGCGCATGGTCTACGCGGTCAAGACGATCAATGGCGACAACCCGTTTCAGCAAGCAAAGAACGTCAAGCGTTACCTCGGGCTAATTCGCGCCAGCTTGCAGCACCTAGCCGGCGGCGGGGACGCCCGCAACGCTTTCGAGCGCCGGGTCGTCGAGCTGACGCCGGACAACTTCCGCTACCCAGCCTATTACCGGTATGCAATGGACAACGTGCGCTGCCAACGCGGCGTCGATCTCGTGCCGAGCTTGACCCGCGCCAAGCGTCACCTGGCGATGGTGAAAAAGGTCCTGGCGCAAAACGGCTTACCCGTCGACCTCGCCTATCTGCCGCACTTGGAAAGTGGCTATGACGTCAATGCGCGGTCGCGGGCGGGAGCGCGCGGCCTTTGGCAGCTGATGCCGGCGACGGCGCGACTTCTGGGGCTGCGCTTGACCCGCTTCAATGATCCACGGGTAAATCCCTACCGGGCGACGGTGGCGGCCTCGTCGATGCTCAAGGACTTCTATTCGAAGACCAGGTCATGGCCGCTGGCGATCACGGCCTTCAACTACGGCATCAACGGCATGACGAGGGCCATCAAGATCTTTGGTCCCGACTACATGAAGATCCGTGAGCACCACCACACGGGTATCTTCGGCTTCGCCGCAAAAAACTACTATCCAAGCTTCCTGGCGGTACGTAACGTCGCCTTGGCTGGTGAGCGCGCCAGCGAGCCTGTAGCCATGGAAACGACGACGCGCCCAGGCAAAACGGCGTCGTTCTAGCCCGGGGCCGCGTTTGAATTTACTGCCGCTGTATCTGCTGCTGCTGCTGCTGCCCCTCGCGGTCGCCGGACAAAACATCGGTTCGGGCGTTGTGGCCGTCATCTTGTTCGTGCGGCTTTATCAAAAGCGGGCCGAGCTGCCGCTCGCCGAGGCTTGGCGCCGGTTTCGTTGGCCGTTCTTGGCCTCCGTCGTCTATTTGGTTGGGATGATGTTGTCGACCATGGCGAACCCCGGGAATCCGGCGCGCTTCAACGGCGCCTTCATTTTTGGCCACCTGATCTGGGCACTGCTCCCGGCGACCGTCTTCTTGGCTCTGCCGCCGCTGACGAAAG
>JAYWBY010000163.1:0-6182 GCA_043781115.1 Pseudomonadota bacterium | reverse complement strand
CGGCAAGGGCGTTCGCGAGAAGCACATTTCGCGAGAA
Source organism: Pseudomonadota bacterium (assembly GCA_043781115.1). Lineage (GTDB taxonomy): Bacteria > Bdellovibrionota_B > Oligoflexia > Oligoflexales > CAIYRB01 > CAIYRB01. The sequence goes on along the minus strand of JAYWBY010000163.1, from coordinate 6,145 downwards.
GCGACGATGAAGAGCAAGGACCAAAGCAAGGTCGACTTCGACTCCGTCGACATCGGCGGGCAACGCAAGACGCCGATGGGCACGTTGATCAACCAAAACAAAGCCGACAAAAACTACGATTTCGTCAAAATCCGGCTGCGCTGGCACCCGGAAATGGTGCAGTCGGCCTCGAGTTTGGATTCCGGATCGACAAAATGACCGGCTAAACGCAAGGAGTGCGACCATGGGCAAGATGCTCGGCTTGGCGGTCAGTTTGATCCTCGGTTTGTCGTTGGCTAACGCCGCATGGGCGAAGGGCACGACCAAAGGTGTCCGTCCGAAGCACTTGAACGGTGAGGCTCAACAGCAGGGCACGACGATCAACTTTCAGGACGGCATCATCGACGGCACGCACAAGTCCCCGAGCCTCTCGACCGTCGCCGCCGGCCACGCCGAAAAGAACTACGACTTCGTCAAAGTCCGACTCGGCTGGCACCCCGAAATGCTCCAATCTGCCGCGCAGTTAGACTAAAAGAGCTGCAATTAGGACCTCTTGCTGGTATAAGCGGGCCCTCCTCGCTCGTTACCCGGGAGTCCTTTCGTGACCCAAGAGATCTTCGGTTCGGCACTGCTGTGTGTGGCGCTTTTGACGACGGGCTGCGGCCGATCGGCGAGTTCTTCCCACGCCGACAACGTCTTCGGCACGGATGACCGCGAGGCTTTGACCAGCGATGAACTGCCTTGGCGTGCCGTCGGCCGGCTCGTTGGCCCGACGGGCGGTATTTGCACCGCGACGCTCGTCGCCCGTAACTACATCGTCACCGCCGCGCACTGCGTCATAGACTCGAATACCGGGCACATCCAATCCGGCGAGCACGAGTTTCAACCCAACTACAAAAACGGCGCCTCCGTCATGACCGTCGCCATCGATTGGTTTTGGTGGGGCTCGAGCGACCCCAACAACCACCGCGGCGCCGACTGGGCGATCTTGCGCACCGAGACCGCCGTCGGCGACCAGTACGGCTGGTTGCCGATGCATTCGACGACCCTGGAAGACTTTCCGCTCGACCTCTCGGTGGCGGGATATTCCGGCGATTTCCAAGCGGGCAAATCGGCAGGCTTGGCGCGCAACTGCCACGTCAAGGGGCGCGACACCGTCGATGGTCTGATCATGCACGACTGCGACACGACGCGCGGCGCCTCCGGCGGCCCGGCCACGCACATGCTCAACGGCCAGACGACGATCTTCGGCATCAACGTCGCCGAACGCCGCGACAACGGCGACGCCAGCCTCTTCCTCGATCATTACGACGACACGCACGCCAATTTGGTCGTGCCGAGCGAAGGCGCGGTCAAGCAGTTGCGCACGATCTTGACCAGCGGTCCGGGGCCGAGCGGCGGCTCGGCGAACTAAAGGCGACCGCGGAGGTCGGACGGCCGCACCATGCAGACCACGGAGACAGGGAGGGAGGGAGAATCGGAGGTGGCTTTGACTAGCTCAGGCCGGCCGATCCGCTTCTTCGTCCCTCCCTGTCTCCGTGGTCCGCATGAAACTGCCGCCACTAATAAGCCGTGATCGGCCTCAGGAGCTCTTCCAAAGTCGCGACGTCCTTCGTCCCGGCCTTCAGCAAGCGCGTCGCCATCCAACCATGGCGGTCGGCGACGTAAATCGCCGGCAGGTCCGGATTGTGGAAGAGCTTCAAGACTTCGTGGCTCGCCAGGTAGCCATTGGTGATGCCGTATTCCTTCATGAACCCCTCCGCGTCGTCCTTGGTGTCGTGCGAAAAGATGAACACGAAGTCGGTATTCAAGTGCTGGTATTTCTTCTGGACGCGAAGGTAGTCGGCCATTAGTTGCTGGCAAGGCTCGCACCACGAGGCGAGGAAGAGCACGACTTGGGCTCGGCCTTTGCGCGGTTCAACCGTCCCTTGGCTCTGGGCGCCAAGGAGCTCGGTGGCGGCGAAGGCCGGCATCGGAATCCATTTGTTGACGTAGTTCGTCGTCGCTTCGAGCGAGTCGGCCTCGGAGGTCACCGCCGGGAGTTTGCCTTCGCCTTCTTTGGCTTCGTCCTTGTTCTCGGCTTTGGCCTCAGGCTTGGCTTCGCCTTTCGCCTCGCCCTCCTTGGCCTCGCTCTTGGCTTCGCCCTCGGCGCGCGCCAAGGGGGTCAGGCTCAAGCCCAACATGACGACAAAGGGATGAATTTTGAGCCTCATAAGCCACTCCTCCCGCGAACATCCGTCCAATGATATTATAGCACAGCGGAATCAAAGGGCGATTTATGGACATGATGCAGCTGGCCGACATGTGGAAGTTCCCGTGGCCCGTCCTCGACGTGCTGATCGGTGGCAAGTCGTCGATCGACATGCAAGACGTCCGCGTCCCGTCGTTTGACGAAGCGACGGCGTTTCTCAAAGCCTATGGTTACGACCCCGAAGACCCGCGCGACCAGCGGCGCATGCACGGCGTGCTGATCGAAGCGATGGCCTTGATCGAGCGCAAACTCTTGACGCCGCGCGAGTGGAACCGCGGCATCCGGCCACCCGACGAAATCCTCTTCTGCGACGACCCCCGGCACCTGCTGGTCTTCGCTTCCGGCCAGGGGCCGACCGACCGCCTAAAGAGCGCTTGGGCCTGCGCCGTGCTCCGGGTCATGCACACCATCGCCCACATCGAGGGCGTTAATCGCACCATCGACGTGTCGACGGCTCGCGAGCAAATCTTCGCTCGGTTTCACGACCACATCTTTCGCGACAAAGAGCGGCGCCTTTGGCTGGGCGACGACGAGAGCAAGGTGGAGCTGTCGCACGTCGAATGGAAAGAGTACAAAAATCGTAACTCGATCATCCTGAAGCTCCTGCACAAGCGCGACAACGTCGCCGAGACGATCTTCGACTTCATCGGCGTGCGGTTGGTCACCAAGCGCCTCTGCGACGTGATGATGGTCGTCAAATACCTCAGGCAGTTCAACATGGTCGTCTACCCGAACGCCTACCCGTCGCGGGCCCGGAACAACCTGATCGACGTCGAGCGCTTCAAGACTCAGCTCGAGACCCTGCGCGACATGCTCACGGCCGGTTCGATCAAGCCGGAAGAGTTCGAGACGATGGTCGGACGACTGACGGCGGCGGTGCCTCAGGAATCCGTGACGCCGACCAATCCCCACTCTGCCGCGACTTATCGCTCCATCCAGCTCACCGGTCGCCAGCTGATCAAGATGCGCAACCCGGAGTTCGGCTGGCTCGACAAGTTGAAGCGCGCCATCGACGCGCCGAAAATGGGCGCTTCGACGTCGAAAGTCTTGGGGGAGCTTCGCTACTTGGTCGACGGCTGGCATGCGGTCAAACCGAACCAGGATCTGGAGGCCTTCTTCCCTTTCGAGGTCCAAATCCTCGACCAGGAATCGCACGCCCAGGCCATGATCGGCGATGCTAACCACGACCGCTACAAGACGTCACAGGTCCGGGCAGCGCGCAAAAGAGTACTCAGCCGTGTGCTCGAGCTCTCGAAGGCCTAAAAAATAGGGCCCCGGATACGCCTGCAATATTGCTCAGGTTTTGAGCAGTTGCGCGCTATCTGATTGAGATTACTTGACAAAGTTTAGGGAATAAACGAAGATCCGGCGCCATGCACCATACCGGACCACAACCTGAACGCCTCCCCGCGCTCGTCCTGAAGCGCGCTACGCGGGCCTTTCTTCCAGGCACGACGATGCTCCTGAAGGGCACCGACCGTTGGCCCGACGAAGCCTTTCAAGAGGCGCTCGAAGGCCGGTTGAAGGTGGTCGTCCTCGCCGGCAAAGAGCGGGCGATCGAGGCGGAAGTCAGCGGCTTCTTGCGTTTGCCGAACGGCGAGATGGCAGCCCGCTTGCGTGGCCTCCGCCGGGTCAAGGTTCTCGGAACTTCGCGCGTCGAGGACCGGTTGAGCTGCTTGATCGTCGCCGAAGAGCGCCTCAAAGTGATGCCAGGCGGCGTGGCTTGAGTTACGTCGACGCCAACGCCACTTACCCGGTGGCGCCGGATCATTACGTCAAGGTTGCGAAGCTTCTGCAGACCTCGGACGGCAACCCGTCGTCGATCCACGCCTCGGGACGGTCGGCGAAGGTCGCACTAGAGAAGGCGCGCGCCTCGGTCGCCAAACTGCTTGGGGGCAAGGGTCCGGAGATCGTTTTTACTTCCGGCGCGACGGAAGCCAACAACCTCGCCCTCCAAGGCGTCGTCGGCAAGTTCGCTCGCGGCCTGAACCCGCCCAAAATCGTCGTCTCGTCCGCGGAGCATTCGTCGGTCATCGAGACCGCCAAGGTCCTTGCCGAGCGCGGCGCCTGCCTTCTGCACGTGGCTCCCGTTTTGAGATCTGGCGCTTGCGACGTCGCGGCTTTGCTGGCGGCAGTCGACGCCGACACCGTACTGGTGTGCCTAATGCATGCCAACAACGAGGTGGGCGCCATCTCGCCGGTCCTCGACGTCGCTCGGCTCGTCAAAGAGAAAAACGCCAAAGCCCATGTTCACGTCGACGCCGTGCAGATGCTCGGCAAAGCCGACATCACGGCCTATGCGACGAGCGCGCTCGACAGCGCCAGCTTGTCGGCGCACAAGATCGGCGGGTTCAAAGGCGTTGGGGCGCTTTATCTGAAGAGCGGCACCAAGTTGTCGTTGCTGCTCGCCGGAGGCGGCCAAGAACTCGGGCGCCGTCCAGGGACCGAAAACATGCCGGGGATCGTCTCGTTCGGCCTGCGCGCCGACGAAGTGCGGGGCCAGGAAACGGCGACTAGCGAACAAATGGCGAAGCTCCGGCATGCTTGGCTGGCAAAGCTCCGCGAAGTCGAAGGCGCCGTCGTGCACGGCGTGGACCAAGGCGGCGAGACGCTGCCGAACACGGTGAACTTCCACGTCGCCGGGGTCACGGGCGACGACATCCTCTTGAACTTCGATCTCGCGGGAATTCAGGCCTCGAGCGGCAGCGCCTGCTCGTCCGGCGTGGCGCGACCTAGCCACGTGCTTCTCGCCATGGGCTACGACGAATGGGTGGCGCTCAATTCCGTGCGCGTCAGTTTCGCGGCGACGGGCCAACTAGGCGACGTCGACGCGATGGCCAAAGTTTTGAGAGAAGTGATCCAGCGCGTTCGGCGCTAAACCTAGTTCACGGGCTGGTGAAGACGACCGCGTCGTTCGTCGTGGTGATGTGCGGCACGACGAAGTCGAGCTTGCCGTCGCCGTCCATGTCCCCCACGTCGCAGCTATAGGCTTGCTGACCGACGATGGTAACGTCGCCGACCGGGATGTCGCTGCCGAATATTGAGCCGTTCCACGGCAAAAGTCGCGAGGGCGGCGAGCCGGCGCCACAGGCGAATGCTGAAATCTTGCCGTTGGCCTCGACGTCCGCCAGCATGCCCCATTCGTTCGTCGTCCCAGCGCTGAACGAGGTCGCGGCGAACGTGCCATTGCCCCCGCCCGTGAGCAGCACCATGCCACCGCCGTTGCCGTTGAAAAGGATGGCATCGAGGTGGCCATTGCCGTGGAGATCCGCCAAGCGCACGGCTTTCGTCTCCATGGGCGTCGTGGCGTTCGAGCCCGTGGGGAAGTGACCAGCGCCATCGTTCAAATAGAGGCGGCTATTGGCGCCAGGACTGCCGCCATGGTCTTTGGCGACGAAAATGTCCAGCCAACCGTCCTCGTTGAAGTCGCCGAGGGCAACGTCGCCGGAAGCTTCGCTATCGGGGGCGGAGCCGTCGCCGATGGTGAAACGGGAGGAGAATCCGCCAGCACCGTCTCCCAGAAAAACCGTGTCTGTGCCAACGGCTATGACAAAGTCTAATTTGCCGTCATTGTTCACGTCTCCAGCCGCGATGCCGTTGGCGCCCGAGAAGCCCGTGATCGTTTGGGCGGCAGCGAACGTGCCATTGCCAGCTCCTTGGAAGAACTTGCCGGCCGCGATCAAATCCAGATTGCCGTCTTTATTGAAATCCGCCAACACCAAGGACCCGGCCGTCGTCGACGTGCCGATGTTGACGCCGATCCCTGACGGCCCTCCGCCGCCGCCCGTGTTCATGTGGACTCGAATGGGAGCGCTTTGGCTGCCAAGGACGACGTCCAGAAAACCGTCGTTGTTCAGATCGCCCAGCGCGACGGAGCGGTAGTCCTGGGCCACGTTCGAGAAGGTGGTCCCTGCA
>JAYWBY010000162.1:0-6185 GCA_043781115.1 Pseudomonadota bacterium | reverse complement strand
GGCCGGCGACAAGCCGCTTGGTAACAGGTTGCGCATTGGACTGCCCGACGCCATGGTTTTAGGCCTGGACCTGACGCATCCGGAAACCATCTTCGTCTACGTCCGGACCGTCGACGGCGTGATCTCGCTGTTGCCTCCCGCCCAAGTTTCGGTGGAGGCGCCAAAGGTCTTTCTTGTGGTGGATGCCTTCGAGAGTATCGTGGTCCTCCAGGGCAGGCCGCCTTTGGCGCTAACTCCCGTGCCGCTGTTCGAGGCGACCAAGTCGCCGACGATCGAGTGGAACGCTTCCCCTATCGGCAGCGGCGTTCTCTACACTCTCCAAGTCTTCAACGCCGACTGTTCGACGCTCGTGCAGTCGCAAAAGACCTTGGAGACCAAGGCCATGGTGACTCCACCGCTACCCGAGGGAGACTACTGCTTCAAGGTTTTGGCGGCGATCGGCGGCGGGCAGTTGACGGCTGTCGGCGACACCTTCAAGACGACCGTCGACACGACGCCGCCGGCCAATTTCGCCTTCGTCTCCGCCAACAATCAGACTTTGACGGATTCGACGCCGAATTTTAGCTGGAGCGACGCTCCGCGCCAGGCCGATCCGACGGTCACTTATAACGTCAAGGTCAGCGCGCAAGCGAGCTGCGCCTCGCCGGTGGCCGAAAGCCTGGGCGTCAAGACCGCGCAATTCACGGTCCCCTCGGCATTGGCGGACGGAACCTACCACGTTTGCCTCGAGGCGATCGACGCCGCAGGTAACAAAGTGCAAGCCTTTGGCAGCGGTGGCTTCACCTTCATCATCTCGGGTGGAGGAACCTCGTCTCCACTGTCGCCGGTCTTCGCGATCTCGGGAACCACTGGCACTTTCGTCAACAACAACATGCCGACCGTCAGTTGGGGCGCAGCCTCCACCTCTGGTACCACTTACGTCGCCAAGTTTGACGACGATGCGGACTGCCTGTCGCCGGTCGCCCAGTCCAGTGCTCAGCTTGGGACCACCTATTCGGCCGGAAGCCCGCTTGCCGATGGTACCTACCACATTTGCGTCGATGCCACCGTCCCTGGCGGCTCGCCGACGCCCGCGACCAACAGCGGCAATTTCACGATCAAAGTCGACACGCAGCAGCCGACGGCGTTCACGATTTCCGGAACGAGCGGCAGCAGCACGAACGATCCCAAACCGCCCCTTTCTTGGACCGCGCCAACCGACGCGTCAGCGATAAAGTACGGCGTCAAAATCGGCTCCAACATCGGTTGCGGCCTGACCGAAGTGACTTCCGGCCCGCTCGTAGCGACCAATTTCACCCCGGCGGTGGCGCTCGCCGATGGCGTCCACTACGTTTGTGTAACGGCGACCGACGCCGCCGGCAATGCCCGCGTAGCGTCCAACAACGGGACGTTCAACGTCACGACCGACACCGCAGCTCCCGCGGCGTTTTCGATCACTGGCCCCAGCGACCCTACCTCTGATTCGACGCCCGACGTCACCTGGGGTTCGGCCTCCGACACCTCGAGCGTCACTTATGATCTCGTCGTATATCAGGCGGACTGTACCTCCGTCGTCGAAACTCGCAACGGCATTACGGGATTGACGCAAACGCTGAGCGCGCAACTCGCCACGGCGCACACGTATTGCGTGAAGGTAACGGCCAACGACGCCAGCGGCAACTCGCGTGCTGCCTCGAACAACGGGTACCACTTCGCTTTGAACGCAGGCAAGCCAGGCACTCCAGGGTTCTTGGGCGTATCGCCCGCCAATACCTCGATGAATCTCTCGTGGGGAGCGGGCACGGGCGCTTCGGGATATGTTGTCGTGCGGCACACCGGCGCCGCGGTCGACTGGGCGCCGACGGACGGGAACACCTACTCGGTTGGCGCGGCGAATGGCACGAACACCATAGCCGCCGTGCAATCAGGACTCTCTTTCAACGACACCGGTCTGACGAACGGCACGCACTACTACTATTCGGTCTTCGCCTCGAACGCCGAGCTCGCCTACTCGGCGTCCGGATCGACCGGCAACGGCATACCGGCTGGGGTGGGGTCGGCCTATTACGTCGGCGTAATCACCGATACCGCTTCGACTCTACGTATGCTCGGCGGCAACGGCGGCACGCTCGCCGAAGAAGGCAGCTATACTGCCGGCGGCATCGTGCCCGGCCAAGTCGCGGTCGACAAAGACGGAGTCACCCATATCCTCAGCGCGGCTACCACAGATGGGGGTGTCGCCTATTCCAACAATTCGGGTGGGACCTTCCAATCTCCCGTCGTCGTGGCAAACGGGGTGACGAGTCCGATGGGCGCCGGCATGGCGGTCGACTCGACGAACACGGTCCACGTCGCCTATGGCAACGGCATGAACGTGATCTATGAAAAGGGCACTTACGCTAACTTCACTTTCGCGACGGAGACTGCAGTTTCTCCTGCGTTTACCGACAATCCGAAGTCCGTGGCGTTGGCCCTGGATCCCTTCGACGTGCCGCACATCGTCGCGGAAATGTCGAACACCGGCTCGACCTTCCGGATCATCTATGCCGACCGGACGACGGGAGCTTGGTCTCAATCCGCGACTGACGATTTGAATCGGAAGGCCGGTGGTACCCTCTGTTCGACGCCGGCGGCCGGTCCCGATCTCGCGGTCGACGCCAACGGCGCCGCGCACATCGTCTACTCCTGCGACGGTGTCGTCACCTACGCGACGAACAAGAGCGGTATCTGGGTCTACGCTCAGGCCTTTGCCTCCGCCGCCAACGTCAAACCGAGCATCGCGCTGGACGCCGGCGGTAACCCGCACATTGCGGCGAAAAACGGCTCGTCGACCGTCTATTACGCCTACAACACCGGCGGCGGCTGGACCTCGGTGTCAACTGGCGCATCTTCGTCCCCCGATCCGATCATCGGTCTAGATGCTTCGGGCTATGCTCATATCATGGGCGGAAGCTCGGGCAACCAAGTCCAGCACCTCTCGAACGCCACTGGCAGCTGGCAGACCGTCGCGACCTATGCGAGCGGCACGGTGCTAAAGCTCGTGCGGGGCATCGGTTGGCCGGGCGTCCACGACAAGAGCAACTTCACCGCTCCGGAAGCTCCTATGACGACGGCCTTTGGCGAAAGCACCAATGGCCTGACGATCATGAAAAAGAGTGGTGGCTCTTGGACGCAGGACGCCAACCTTAGCAACGGAATCGCGATCTCGGACGGCAGCGTGTCCGTCGACAAAAACAACAAAGTTCACATCGGTGTCGAGTACGACAATTTGAACGCTAAATATACCACCAACGTTTCGGGGTCCTATAGTGCCTTGGAGAATTTGGGGGGCGCTGTCTCTGGTAAAGCGCAAGCGGCAGTGGACTCCAGCCTCGAAGTCCACGTGCTCTACTCCAGTGTCGGGGACGTATATTATAATCATGGAACCTCGGGCAACTTCGTCGGGGCGGCTTACCGGGTCCGCACCGGCAACGGTGCTCAATTTCCGACGGCGACACTCATCGCCATTGACCATGCCGACAAAGTGCATGCGGTCTTCCGGCAAGGCATCGACGGGGCGAACCAAAAGATCTTTTACGGCACCAACGCCAGCGGCACCTGGGCGTTGAGCTCGTCCGGCGAGCTGGACCTCGATGGTACTAGCGTCAACTGCGGCGGGAGCGTTGCGCCAGATTTCGCCATCGACAGCAACAACAAGGTGCATGTCACCTACTTCTGTCCAGCGCTGACCGCCTCGGTTTATGCTACGAATGCAGGCGGTGCGTGGACGTATAAAAACGTCAGTTTTGCCTATGAACCTAACAAGGTTGCACCCATCGTCGTCGACAGCAACAATGTGCCGTATATCCTCGGTCGCAACAGCGGTGGTTTGGACATCCTGTCCGGGTCAACATTCTCGACGCAGACGCACGTCGTCGATGGCATCAGCTATAACACGACCACCGACCCGATGATGGCTATCGACTCCAAAAACACGATCCATGTCTTCTACGTATTGGCCGATGGCACGATCAAACATTACAGCCATACGCCGTCGGGGATCGTCAAGACCGAGACCGTGCGGAACGGCGGCTCGACGGCCGTCGTCTTCATGCGCGGCGTCGGCATCGAGGGCGCGCGCGGCATCGGCAACCAGTAGGCCTTACTGGCGGGATGGGCGCTTTTCTGCCACAATCGTGGTCATGAAAACCAAACTTTTGCTACTCGCGCTTCTAGGCATTTCGGCTTGCGTCACCGTCGCGCCTCCGCCACCCACGCAGCTATCGATCGATGGCGACAGGGCTTCCGTGGAGGTGCCGTTCACGCTGATCGACAACCGCAACTTCGTCGACGTGACGTTGAACGGCCGCGGCCCCTTCAAATTCATTTTGGACACGGGAGGCGGTAGCGGTGTCGTGGTGACACCGGATGTCGCCCGCAAAATTGGCTTGATCGGTGTGGGCTCGAAGGATGTGTCCGGAGCCGGCGCTGGCAAGGAGGCCGCGTCGCTCGCCCGGCTCGACCAGGTTCAACTCGGCGCGATCCATTTGACGAACGTGCCGGCCACGATCTTGGGCCTGGGCAAGATCCAAAACGCCATGGGCTTCGAACGCTTGGACGGCATCATCGGCCAAGAGATCTTCACCAGATTCGTTACCACTATCGACTTCGAGCGCTCCCGTATTCGTTTGACTAGGCCTGAAGTGTACCGGCAGGCTGACGCCGCGATCTCGATGCAGCTGGTCATCGAGGGCGGCGAACCCTTCGTCGAGGGCCATTTCGATGGAGTGGGAGGCCGCTTCTTCGTCGACACCGGCGACCGTTCGTCGATCTCCTTTTGTGGACCGTTCGCCGAGGAGTTTCACCTCCTCGACCTCCTCCAGCCGAAGATCGAGGCGATGACGGGCTACGGCGTCGGCGGGCCGATACCGGCGCGCGTGACTTGGCTACGGGACTTCGAACTCGGCGCCCTGACCTTGCCGCCGGTTGTCGCCCGCTTCCCGGCGCTGAAGACCGGCGCCTTCGCGACGCCGAAGCTGGCGGGCGTCATCGGCAACGGCGTCTTAAAGCGGTTCACCGTGACCTTCAACTACTTCCGCGGCGAAATGCTGCTGGAGCCCAATTCGTCATTCGCCCAAGCCGACGCCTTCGACCGCTCCGGTCTCTGGCTCGGCAAGAATCAGGCGCAGCGCACGTTCGAGATCTTGGACGTGATCAAGGGCAGCCCCGCGGCCGGTTCGGGCCTCATGCCTGGCGATCAGGTCTTGGCGATCAACGGCCAGAGCGTCGAAAAGCTGAAGATTGACCAAGTGCGGGCCTTCCTGAAACAAGCGGGGGCGATCCGCGTCGCCCTGAAAGTTCGGCGCAAAAACGTCGAGCGCCAGGTGGCGCTCGACTTGCGGGATGTCTTGTAGGGTCGTTGGTCTTAGAGTTTGACGGCCGTAACTTTGCCGGTTGCCATCTCGGGGATCAGGAGCAAGTTGCCTTTGACGCCGATGTCGGCGGCATTCTTCAGACCTTCGTAGAGCAAAGTCGCCTTGCCGTCTTTGCCGACGTGGAAGACCTTGCCGGCGACCCAGTCCGAGACCAAGTACCCGCCGTCTTTCGCCGCTTCGAGGCCGTCGAGGTTACCGACCGGGTCCTTGCTGATCAGCGTCTTGGCTTTCGTCTTCAAATCGAGCGAGTAGAGATGCCCGGGCGTCTTGACGCCGAACGTCGCCGGATCGGTGATGAAGCCCCAACCCGCGACGACGAGTTTGTCGCTCTGGATCAAGAGGCCGTTCGGGCTTTCGAGGTCTTGGCCTTCGGCGAAGAGGGACGCTTGGTCCTTGGTGTCGATCACCCAAATCTTCGAGGCTATCATGTCGGAAACGTAGACGGTGCCGTCGGCAGCGATCGCTTCGTCATTCAAGAACGTCGCGCCTTTGACGGGAATCTTCGCCACGACTTTGTTGGTCTTCAGGTCGATCTTGACCATCTCGTCGATGTCGGTGGCCCAGAGGATGCCGTTTAGGGCGCGTAGGCCTTTCGGAGCGTTCAGGCCTTCGACGATCTTCTTGCCGTGTGGCTTTCCGGCTTCGTCGAAGGTGACTTCGACGATCCAGCCTTTGCCGTCTTTGTCGCCGGCGCCGCCCGCCACGTTTGAGACGAAGGTCCGTTTTGATTGTGCGTCGAAGTAGGCGCTTTCGGGATTTTGGAGGTCGTCGGTCAGCGTCCACTGGGCGGCT
>JAYWBY010000161.1:0-2168 GCA_043781115.1 Pseudomonadota bacterium | reverse complement strand
AAGTAAGTCTCAGATGGGTGGTACCCGTACCGGGACCCATCAGGGACTTACGCGAGGTGCCTGACCCCATTTTTCGCCGCGAATAGACCTTTAACTTGCCGCCAGGTTTAGGTAAAATTCCCTCACTCCAGGGAATTCCATGCCGAAGGACCGCCCCGTGCGCCTTAGTGTCGACCGCTGCTTTTCGCGGCGGGCCAAATTTGGACGGGCTCTTACTCTGGCCTTTGCCTTGGGGCTAGCCCCGACGACCTTCGCCCAGGCTCCGCCGCCTGCTGCGAAGAAGACCGACGCCGCAAAGCCGAAAGCAGAGCCCGCGAAACCAAAGTCCGAACCCGCAAGGCCTAAGGCCGAGCCGCCGAAACCGAAGAAGCACCCGCCCGGCGTCCGCGGCATGTTCGAAGTCGCGCAAGAGTACTACGAGGCCGGCAAGTACGGCGCCGCCCTGGCTGCTTACGACGCCTTGCTGAAGAAGTACCCAGGGCATGAGCCCGCGGTCATCCAGACCGCGAAATCCCTTTATCGCCTCGACCGGATCAAGGACGCCTACGCCGTCTTCGCTCGAATCAATCCCCAGCATCTCGACCCGGAGACGAACTACGAGTACGGCTGGTCCTTCTACACGTACAAGTCCTGGGACGGGGCCCTCTACTCCTTCCAGCGCGTGCCGAAGGGCCACGCCCTCTTTGATTTGGCCAATTACTACGGCGCCATCTGCGCCATCAAACTGAAGAAGTACGAAGTCGCGGAAGACATGCTGGAAAAGGCCGTCGTCCTTCCCGACAAACTGGCGAAGAGCCGCTCGCTCTACATCAAACACGTCCAGGCCCTGCGTTTGATGCAGGAGAAGAACGCCTTGGCGAAGGACCGAGACAAGGAAAAGGACTCGCTCGCCGCCGACCTCAAGAAAAAGAAAACGAAACCCGACGACAAGGCGCCTCCACCTGCCGACGCTGGCTACGTGCATCAGGGACTGAAGTCGATCACCAAAGCGGCGAAAGTCAAGTACGCCGTCGAGCACCAATTTTCCGACGGGCCGGTGAAGAGCCAGACGTTCGACGCCAAGGTTTCGACCTTCGATTTGAAGTCCGGTCCGCTCTTGCCGATCCCGATCAAATCGGGGAAGGACCGCCAAGCAGCTTTCGGCCTCCAACTTTCGATTACGGCGGAAGACCGCATCACCAAGGGCGACGAAGTGCGCGTGCTCGTCGACGAAAACAACCAGGATCTGACGAGACAACTCAACAACGATTTGGGCACGACCGACGTCAAGTCGGGCATCGTCGGCGCTGAGCCGTGGGTCGAATTTCCGCTACCTGAGAACCTTTGGTTGGCCGTCGGGGGCGAAATCAATTTCACCTACCCAGAATTTTCGCGCGGCGACCGCTTTGGCTACCGGAAAGGCTACATGGACTTGGCGCTGAAGGCCCCGGCCGTCACCTTCACCACCGAGGCGAGCTACGAAGAAGTCCTCGACAGCAAAACCAAGCCGACGACTATTTTGATTGAAGGGCTGGCCTCGGTCGAGGGCGACGTCATGCAGAAGTTGACCGCCAACTTCAAAGTCACTTACGACATGTATGACTATCTCGTGCCGGCCTTGGGTCTGAACGGTCCCGACGCCGTCACCAAAGCCGAGACGTCGGTGACCCAGGCCTTGCCGCTCGGGATAAAAGCCAAGCTCCTCTTCAGCTATTTGACCGAAGCAAATTACATCTTTCACAATATCCCGACCTTCGGCCAAGTCGCCGCCGACGGGCAAGTGACCAGCGGCAAGGCGAGCCTGTCGGCGACGCCGGTGCCGTTCTTAACGATCGCCGTGTCGCAGCTCGTAAGCAAGACGCAGTGGCACCTCCAGAACGAAGCGGCGCGCGACGCCTTCGAGGTCACCGTGCCGGACTATCTCGAACTTTTCACCGCCTGGGTCTCAGTCAACATGGCCTTTTGAGGCGGAGAGGGCAAACGATGGCCGATCATGAATGGCTCAAGAACTTGGCCGGCGCTTCTTTCACCGGCGGTGCCTGGCAGCACCAGGATCCCGCTGCAGTCCGCCGGCTGGCGGAGGAGCGGGTCGCGCGTGCCTTGACCGAACTCGCAACCGAGGCGGAGGACGCCGCATTGGCGTTTAACGACGTCGCGGCGGGGCGCCGCAGCATCAAAGTCCTGGCGAT
>JAYWBY010000160.1:0-6216 GCA_043781115.1 Pseudomonadota bacterium | reverse complement strand
CTTACCGGAGGTGCCTGACCCCATTTCAGCGCCGCCAGGCGTTGTCGGGGAATTCCGCGCCGTGTCGCGGCATGACCCACATCTGGTAGAGCGACGTTAGAATCATGAACAGGGCGGCGACGTTGTAGGTGGCGCCGCCGATCATGGTCATGTACGCAAACGACGGGTACCACTTCGTCAGCCACCAAGCCAAAATGTCGACCAGGATGAAGGCGAAGGGCGCGGCAATCGCGACCGACTTCAGCAGCACAGGAATCCGGATCGAGAGACTGAAGATCAGACAGATGAAGAAGAAGATGAACGAAATCCCGAACAAGTGGATGTGCGAAACGCGCGTCAACGCTCCGACGCTTTTGCCTTCGTCGATCTTCGCCTCGGGTTTGATGCCGTCATAAGTCGTGAAATTCGGCAGGCCGGCGATGGCGCCGCCGTGGCATTGAAAGCAATTTCTTTCCAGAATTGGTTGGATGGTTGCCTTCCACTGCTCCGCGGAAGATCCTTGGCGGACCCACTTGATGATCGTCGTGCGGTCTTCCGTCGATGCCTTGTCCTTCATGGAGCTATTGAGCTTGATCTCGAGCTTGCTGTTGTCTCGGTTGCCGTAATAGCTGTAGACGATGTCGTCGACCGAGAGCCCGAGTTTGCCGTCGGCCATGCCGTGAGTCAGGAAAATCTGGGCGCCGGCCATCATCAGGCCGACCGAAGCCACAACCAAGTAGCCGGTAAAGAGCATGCGCAAAGGCACGCTAAGACTCGGCAAGTTAATGTAGCTCGGCGAGCTCATTGCTTGAACGTCCCCGTCTGTTCACCGACGGTGCTCTTCATCGACCAGGTCGGCGAAGTCTTGATGTCGACGTACGTCATTTCGCCGTTCCAGTTGTTGATTTGCACCTTGAATTTGCCGCTTTTATAAAAGAGCGGGTTGCCGCTTCGCTGGGCCACGAGGCTGACGGTCTCCAGTCTCGTGTAGTCTTCGAAGCCCTGAGTTTCAGTGGCCTTGTCGTCGTCGGTGTCTTTGAGGTTCAGCGAGCGGGAAATCGACAGGCAACCGTCGTCGGAGGTCGCGGCGTCAGCGGCGATCACGCGGTGGCACGGACCAGCCGACGCATTGCCTGTGTAATTGTAGTAGATCGATCTGTAATCGACAGTGTGCTCTTTCTTTGAAGAATCGAGAATCTTGCCAGAGATTGCCGATTCGCCGGTGGAGTTGAAAAGCGTCGTCTCCGCCGTGCACGGCAGCTTGCTGAACGCCGAATCGGCGCCGGTGATGTCGCCGAAGTTCTTGCCGTCGAACTGCGACAAGTCGGCGCCGTCACACGTATAGAGGCCGAAGAACTTCAACGTCAAAGTCGCTTGGTGGCTGCTGAAGTCCTTGAAGCTTGCGGCATCGAGGCACTCCGACATGTCTAGGGTTTCGCCGACGGTCAGCTGGGTGGTGGTCGCCTTGATCTTCATGGCATTGACTTTGGCAGTGGTGCATTTGGCGGTATCGCTGTTGTCGTCGGGCGAGTTGTCGTAGAAGTCGTCGGTGTCGTCGAGCTTCTTCTTCATGGCCGTGCTGGTCAATGGGTTGACGTGCGCCCCAGCCGTTACGTCGGCCATCGTCAAGAATGCGGCCGTGACCGCGGAACTGGCGCTGCCGCCGCCGTCGTTCTGGCCGCAGCCGGCCATGGGAACGAGGCAAAGCCAAACGAACTGACCCAAAGGGCGTCGACAAAACATGCGCGGCTCCTTGAAGACGAGAGTCGGCTTAGTTTATCAGTGGCGGCTCAAGACGGCCAGCCACTCCATGTTGTCGGTCTGCGGGAACATGTCGAACGGCTCCACCTGACGCACGGCGAAACCGTTGGCCGTCAAATCTTTCAAGTCGCGGGCCATCGTTTCGACCTCGCACGAGACGTAGACGAAGCGGGCTTCCGGATGGGCGGCGAGCAGAGCTTGCAAGTGCTTGCGGGTCGGCTCGGCCAAGCCGCGGCGGGATGGGTTGACCACGATCAAGCCGGGGGCTTGGGCCCAGGCGGGAATGAGCGGCTGGGCGTCCTCGACGCGGGCGGCGACGAACTCGGCGGTCTTTTCTAGTCGGTTCTTCTTCGTGTTGTCGCGGGCGTCCGCGACGGCGTCGGCGTTTTCTTCGATGCCGAGAACGCGGTAACCGAGGCGCGCCAGGATCAAGGAGATCTGGCCCGTGCCGCAGTAAAGGTCCCAAGCGACGGTCAGGCTGTTCGGGCGGCCGGCGATTTGCTCGATGCGGCGATAAAGATTGATGGCTTGCCACGGGTTCACCTGGAAGAACGCCGTCGGGCCGATCTCGAAGTCCAGATCGCAGAGACGTTCCCGCAGGCGGTCGGTGCCGGCGAGGCGCTGCGTTTCCGGACCGAAGATGGCGTTGCCCTTCTCCGTGTTGATGTTCATGTGCGCCGAGTTGATCTTGTGGCCGCGGCGCTGGAGGTTCGACACCAAGCGCTTCAGGTCGGCCTTGAGAGGCTCGGTGACGACGAAGGTCAGCATCAGCTCGCCGGTCAAGTGCGCGGCGCGGGCGACGACGTAACGCAGCTGGCCTTGGTGCGCCGGTTCATCGTAGGGCGAAACGGTCGATTGATTCAGCTCGATGCGAAGGTCGCGGAGCAGGCGTTTGATGGGCATGGTGTGGAGCGGGCAATCGTCCATGTCGACGACGTCGTGCGTGCCAGTCTCGAAGAGGCCGATGGCGAAGCGGTTCGGTGTCTCGCCGGCGGGCGCCGGGCGCAGCACGCCGCGCCCAGGACGACGCGGGCGGACGGCGAGCTTGACGAGGCTACGGTATTCGAAAAGCCGCGGCGAGCGCACGGGAGCCAGCATGCGTGTCGCGGACGAGATTCCGGCTTCCTTCAGGACTTCCAGGCCGTGGAGGTATTTGTCGTTCAGGCCCTGATCGTAGTCTTGATTGACGTACTTGCACGTGCCGCAGAGCGCTTTGATGGCGCACATGGGCTCGCCCTGCACGCCCGTTTGCGGCGTCATGGCGCGGCCCGGTCCCGTCGCGCGACGATAGACGTTGCGCGGCAATGGGGCCTGCGGGCGGGATTTGCGGAATCCGTGCCGGTTCATTAGTAAGCCATCCAAGGGTGCGGAAGACGATAGGAAGGCCGCGTATGTATCACGCCGCCCCGTCTTATGGAAGCGTCCGCGCCGAGGGGCTCAATTATTTAATAAATCCAGTCTGTTAAATCCATCGGCGGGGCGAGTTTCACGGTTTTTTGCGAGCGCCGGAAGACCTTTACCCCGAGGTTTTCGGTGTAACGTTTCCAGGTCTTCCACTCCTCGCCGATGGTGCGGACCGTGTAAGGCGTGTTGGGCGACTTCGAGCCCTTCGAGAAGGTGTAGCCGCCGAAGAGATAAGTCGCCGTGTGCCGGATCCAGCGGAAGTCGACCGGCTTGTCGAGGTCGTCGGCCTGCTCCTCGGGGACGTCGAAGAAGACCAGCATGTCGCCGTATTTCAGCGGCAGCTTGTCGGGATTGACCTCGTAAAAATTCTCGCTTAGCACGCGCCAGAGTTCGTCGTAGTTGATCATCGCGCGGTGATAGCCGCTCTCTTTCTTGACGTTGATCAAAGACGAACTCGTGAGCTGCGGGCTTTGGAAAGCCAGCGCGGCGTGGAAGCAGTTCGGGCCGCGGTAGATCGTGAACTTTTTGACCATCTTGCGGGCGAAATCCGGCAGGAGCAGGGTGTCGACGTCAATCGACTCGCCTTTCATGATTTTGGCGAGGAATGCTTGGCGCTCCGGCCTTTTGAAAAAGGGCGACAGCTGCTTCATGAACTCGCTGCGGAGATGCCGGTCCGCCTTGAGGGTCGACGTGTCGATCGTCAAATTGTGCTGCGTCTTGCTGTAAAGGTCGGAGAAGGCGTCTTTGTCGACGAGGTCGAAACCTTCTTTGTCGATGGTGATGGTCTTCGCGGCGAGGCCCTTTTTCGCGGGCTTCGCCAGCTTCAATTGTTTCCGGAGGAAGGTCGCGAACTGGTCCACTTTGCCCTGCGCCGCGACCTTCTCGGCCATCTGCGCGATCTGCGAATCGTCGTCGTTCAGCATAACCGTTAGCGGCTCGACCGTGTCGTCGACCGTCGACTTCGTCAGGCGCTGTTCCATAATGGAATCGGACATTTTTACGGTCTCGAGCTCGTCTTTCACCGGCAAGGACATCGTCGTGGTGAATGACGTAATGTCGAAAAGGAACGGTTTTCGCTTGGCTTCGAACTGCGTTACGGCGCGTCCTTCGACGGCGCCGCAAAGCATCCCGGCGCTGGTAGTCAGCGCTAGGTAAAAGCCTAAGCTATGCCGGAATCCCATCGTCCCCTCGCCGCTTGCGGCCGAAATTGTGCCGCCGAGTCCACTGCTATTACTTATCTTTTCGGAATTACGGGCGCGGGCTTTAGGACGTGCCGAAGGAATGTGCCGGAGGAAGGCAACGGGAGCCGCCGGTTCGACTTCGCCAGGGGTTGAAGGCTATAATGTAAGAACAACAGCCAGTGTCAGTCAGATCTAGAGAACCCAACACAACCTCGTCAGGGGCCCCTCGTGGTGCCCCACAAGAGCCAGCCCAGCGGCCGGCTGCCTCAAGGCATTCAATTTGGAGGGGGAAACACATGCCAGTCATTTTGATAGCGGACGCCTGCAAGCCCAGTTTGGTGATGAGCTCCGAGGTCTTCAAAGACAAGATCACGGGCGCTACCATCCTCGTGGCGACGACGGGCCGCCAAACGCTCGAGATCTTGGCGCAGCAAAAAGCTGACATGTGCGTCGTCGACTTCGACCTGCCGGACGTCGACGGCGTGACACTGATTCACATGATGCGTCGCATGTACAAAGGCCCGATCCTGCTTACCGCTTATCCCGACAAGATCGTCGAGCAAGCGGTGAAGTCGGACTTGTTCGCGTTCAACGACGCCGGCGCGTGGATACCGAAGCCGGTCAAGTTCGATGCCCTTAGTGAAAAAATCGATCAATTCCTGCTCGACAAACACCGCCTCGGCCGACGCTTCCAGATCGAAATCGACACGATGATCATCGGCAAAGGCGCGGGCCGCGGCAAACGCGCGCCGAAGGTCACTGGCCGAATCACGAACATGAGTTTGGGGGGTGCCTGCATCGAGCTCGACGAGCCGATGCGCGTCAAGAACGGCGAGGAAATGCTCGTCGCCTTGTCCTTGCCGGAGGACGGCAAACCAATGAAGATAAAGCCGATCACCGCCAAGAAGCCCGAGCCGAAAGGCCCGAAAGGTCGCCTGACGACGGGAGCCAAGAAGGCGCCGCCGCCGAAGCAGATCTCCGATGCCCGCGTCAAATGCACGATCTGCTGGATCGACAAGAAATACACTCGCGCCGGCATCAGCTTTGCCAAGCTGACCGACGGGCAGAAGCGTGGCCTGGAAGAGCTGCTGCGGAACTCCCCTCCCCTGTAAAAAAATAAGGTCAGGCACCTCCGGTAAGTCCCCGATTGCACTCGGATTTGGTGACGGTTCGATGCAAAAATCCATAAAAATCAGGGGCTTACCGGAAGTGCCTGACCCCATATTGTTAAAGCTCTTACGCCGCTCGGCCGATCCCTACGGTTGAGAGGTCTTGATGAGCGATTCGAACGACATTCGCAAATTGCAGCTGGAAATCGGCGGCAGCTTCTTCGAGCTGATTGAATTCGCGCTGACGCGTCGTATTCGCGGCAAGACCATTCGCGGAATCTACGGCGTCAACGTCGCGAAGGTTCGCGAAGTCGTGCGCATGCCCAAGGTCAATCCCCTCGCCTCGCGGATCAAAGGGGTCGCCGGCGTTTTCGAATTGCGAGGCATTCCCATTCCCGCCGTCAGTTTGAGCATGGCCCTCGGCGACGAACCGAGCGAGCTCGAAGGCAACCAACAGATTATCGTCACCGAATTCAGTGGCAAACGCGCCGGCTTCATCGTCGACTCGACGCATCGCATTCGCCGGGTCGGTTGGGACAAGGTCCTGCCGCCTTCGGCCGATTCCGGGACTTGCATCAACGGCATGACGTTGATCGACGACAACGAGTTTCTTTTCATCCTCGACTTGGAACGCATCCTTTTGAATCTCGAGTTCGGCGAGGCGTTCATCGAGCGCCAGACCCATGCCGCGGCGATTGGTGAGAACTGGAGCCAGCCGACGGCCGAGGGGGCGGCGCCCAAAGCCGCGCTGAAAGTGCCAACTGGTCCGTTGATCCTCCTCG
>JAYWBY010000159.1:0-6228 GCA_043781115.1 Pseudomonadota bacterium | reverse complement strand
GGCGTAGCCCACTTAGACCGCGTCGAACAACCCCTTTTGTTCACGGTGGATCGGTCCCCGAAGGGAAACGACCGGTTGGTGCTGGACCAGGCGTGGCGAGTCGGGTTGGTCAGACTTAGGGCGGAACGCTTGTAGAGTGGCTGTCTGCAACGTCCTTTAGGATCGAGTTGAATTTCTCGACGCTGAGATCCCTGGCATAGGCATCGAACCGTGCCGCGGAGCGCATTTTCTCTTGATTAATCGGATCCTTCAATGCCTTGAGCGCGTTGATCACGGACGCGGTCGTCATGTCAGGAAGCACTAATCCCAAGTTGTAGTGTCTCACTCGTTTTTCCATCAAGTGTCCCGAGCTGACGATCACGAGTTTCCTGTGCAACGCCGCCTTGACTAGAAGGCCGCTTGAATGCAGATGGTCCTCATAGGCGCAAAATAGGACATCAACCTCGTTTACGATCCCGTTGAACATGGCGTCGGGGATCTTCTCGCGTGAAAAGATCAAGCGCTTGTTGCCTACACAAGCCCTTTCAAGTTTCCTGACCGCCCTTTGGCTCTCGGAGTCATCGCCGACGCGGCCCGCCACGACGAATGCACATTCCGCCAGCTCGCCCGATTCCACCGCATCAGCGAGTAGACCTATGCCCTTTCTATAGGTCAAGACTCCCAGTAGGCCGACGGTCAAAGGCGCCTCCCGTTTGGCTTCCCGAACTTGGGCCAAAAGGTCGCCGCGGGACTCGGTAGAACTGACTTTGCTTGGATCTGGAATGGGAAAGACTGGCTTTCCGGTCCCCTTGCTGAGGCGGTTTTGGTAACGTTCATCCAATATCGCGACAGCAACACAGTTGCTGCGCTTGAGAAGCGCTGTTTTTGCGTGAAAATGCGCCCACCGAAGCAGGCCGGCGACCGGTCGCATGATTGCCAAATCAAGAATTTTGCATGCAAGGCGCCCGAGAACGCTCTGCTGACCCGATTCCGAGTCACACCCGAGCCTCCGGCGAAGGCTTCGGAACCGCCATACCCGATCGGGTGAAATCAAGATCCCGGCGAATCCGAAGGGCAATGCCTTCGCGATTCGCAGGAAATGTCGCGGGAAATCGAGTAAATTGCATAAAAGCCAGTCAAGCCCTGTGAAGAAAACGAAAACGGTGTCACCGCCACGAAGTCCCTGCCGAATTTTGGTGACCTCTCGAGTAACCGCTGCGCAGAAATGGTCCCTGCTCGCTGAAGTGACCGCGCCACTCTGGTCATGCGCTGCAGGTATCTGAACCACCGCGCAGAATTCGGTGCGGGATCTTTCGGAGAAAAGAACTTTCTCGAACTCATCCGATTTCGGGCACAGGGCATAAACCCGGTCGCTGAATGTCAACGCGGCGTCGCAGGCCAATTCGAGATATTCAGGATGATGGCCGATCCACGCGTCGGTGATCACAATCGATATTCGTTTCGCGGCAGGTTGCTCAGCCATGAGAGCTCCCCCGCCACAATCTCAGTACTTCCTCGTACCAATCGAGGTATTGCTTGGTCATCCTTCCTCGATTGAAGAGTCGAGCTGCCATCTCTTGAGCGGTCATCCCCATCTTGGCTCGAACGTCCGGGTTCTCCATCAAGAACAGCAGGCGGTCGGCGAGGGCATTGGCGGACCCGCTCGCCGCCAAAAAGCCGTTCACTCCATCAAGCACTTGGTCCGGGATGCCCCCGACGTTGGTAGCGACCGCCGGCAGCCCGCAGGCCATGGCCTCCGTGATACTGAGTCCCCAGGACTCGGTTTTCGTGGCATGTACATAGATGTCCGCGGCCTGAAAATACTTCGCAACCACGGCTCGATCAGAGACATGCTCGAGAAAGCGCAGTTCATTTTTGCCGATTGCCTGGGATGAGTCACTTTCACCGAGGGCCAAGAACAGGACGCTGGCGGACTTCCTCACTTCCGAAATTCGTTCAAAGGCACTCTTGAGCGCTCCATAGTCCTTTGCCTGATTGCTCTTGATGCCCTTAGCGGCGAAAATCAATATTGACTTGTCGAGTGGTAGACCGAGCTCATGTCTTATTTTCGCCTTGTCCGCAGGTTTGAAGACGGACAAATCGACACCATGGGGCACGATCCGATGCGATGATGCCGCGGGCAACAGCATGGAACCCAATACTTTGTCCATCAACCATTTGCTCGGCGCCGCTATGTGCAGTTTGCAGCGTTGGTATATTTCCCTCTTGCGCCGCCAATTGTATGCGGTCGCATCTCGAAAAACACTTGGATAGATGCCCAGGTCCGGGCAATTGCCGCAGCCGCTCTTCCAGCGTTCACACTCTAAAGAGAAGGAGCAATGACCGCTGAGCATCCAGGCGTCGTGCAGGGTTACAAACGTCGGCATTGCGCGAGATAAATACGGCAGTGCTCTGAGATCAAAATAGCCGCCATGCAAATTGTGCAGATGGAGTACATCGGGCACGAAGTCGACTTGTTCGAGCAGGCGCTTCGAGGCAGGAAAGTCGAAGTCTTCATGTCCAAGCAAAATTCTCAACGACGAAACGGGACTGCCCATGAGCCTGGCCAGCCGTCTCGAGCCTCTTGAGCGCGCCAAAAATCGACGTGAGAACCGCGCCAAAGTGGCTCGGTAAGCGTCCTGCTCGATGAGATGAGTCTGCTTGGAAGAGCTTCTTTTTTGGCCGACGAACATGGATGCAAGATGTCCTTGCAAGCCAGTTTCTTCAATGAGATCAAAGGCCAGTTGTGCAGCGCCGCCTCCGGCATCGGCGGTATTTATGTGCAGAATTTTCAAAGCAAATGTCCTTCCGAGCGCAGCCTGTTCGGTCTACGCAATGGACGCCAGCACGGATTTCATCGTCGCAAGTAGCCTGCGATCAGAGTGCATTTCTAGATAGTCGGCAAATCGATCAGGCCCGTTCGCCTTCAGATACTCGCGAGGGCCAGAAAAAAATGCCAGCTCGTCCTTAGTCAAGTCGGTGAACTCCGCGTCAAGAATCTTGCCCAATTTGTATTCCGCCACTCGCGAAGCCATTGTTGGGGCGTCGGCCGAGCAAAGGACTGGCTTCTCGAAATGAGCGGCTTTGGTGAGAACGTTACTCGATCCGACAAATCCAGGGTACAAGGCGAAGATCACGTCTGAGGCGTCGATGATTGCATTCATTTCCTCTTCGACCAGATAGCTTGTGTGAAGGAAGATCCTCGGATCGTTTTGAGCCTCGAGATCTTTCAGTTTGGACGTAACCGCGGCATCACTTTGGAAAGCTTGCCATTCGATGCTGCCAGCTATCACGAAACACCACTCCTCGGGCAGCAACCGGCAAAGTCTAAAGAACTGCTTGACGCCTTTGCGCGGATGCAGGGCTCCGGAAAGCGATAGAATCCTTCGTCTCTGCGCAAATGCGGCGATTTTGCCCGCCAAAGCTCGGCCGGACGCACCTAGGCGCATGTCGGACGTCTCGGGCACTGTTATGACTCTCCGACCGTCCACTAGCTGTGCGAGCGTCGCATTTTCGTCAACGGTAAAAAAAGCAATGGAGCGGTCAGAAAACAGGACCGTTCGACGTAATCCAATTTGGCCGCCCTGCGGAAGAAACCTGTCGGGATGGGTCATGACACCCATCCAAGAGTAAGGAACCAATAGACGCAGCATCGGACGGATTGCCGCTAAGTTTGCCTTCAGCAGCAAGCCGTCCAGATCAGCGAAGAATACGAACTCCGGGCGGCGACGCAACCGAAGAGAAAGCTTCATCCATCGGTAGAACACCTCGGCCCAAGGGAGGACTCGTCCGCTGATGCTGTGGATCACCTGAGGAAGCGGTACACGTCTCAGCTGCTCCGCTCTCTTGAAGTTGGCGTGCTCGACTGCGGAAGGACCGGATGGCTCGCACGCGCTTATCGCCCGCGGGGGGCCAACCAGAATGACTTTCAGACCCAATTGACGAAAAATGCTCGCGTAAATCCTTGCATAGGTCGGCACGTGACCAACATTCGTTTCGACGATCAACGCGCACCAGCGTTCCATTTTTCGACTATCCAGTGTGATTGGGAAGATCGAGTAGCGTTCGCAATCGATGGCGATAAGTATTCTCGCCATCGCGAACGATTGCGCACGCTCGGCGGCGAAGTTTCAATCTTAGCTCGGGTTGCGCCAATAGCTGGCGGACTCCGTTGGTCATTTCAACTGGCGTTGAGAAATACAATGCCGCTTCACCTTCCGCGCCGAACAGGGACATATGGTCGGACGTACGCTCTGCGACAAGACAGCCGCCAGAAGCTGGAATTTCGTATGTTCGCATCACGTGCTCGTCTCGATTTGATCGACGGACCAAACAAATGGAGACCTTGGCCCGTCGCGTTTGGTTCTGAATCTCACTGGGCGCGGCGATGCCGCGAAAGGCCCTCCTTGGACCGAGAAGGCGGCGCCAATAACCGCCATAAACCGCGGTGGAAAATCCAGATTCCATCAATGCTTTTATAAACGGTACACGGTCCTGGTCGCCGCCTCCGACGAATAGCACATCAGCCCCATCCTCGTGGTCGGAGTGAAATGGTCTCGGGTCGGAATACAGGAACTCGTCATAGCCGAAAGGCAAAAAACGGACTGCTTTGATTCCCAATGCCCTGAGGTCGGCCTCATTCGCATGCCTAGGAGTGAAAACTTCATCAAATTGCGACAGAGAGTCGAGAAACCATTTCTCTCTAAAGACCGGGCTCCACGGATCGTCCGTCGAAAAATTAAGCAGGCGAATTCCCTTCCGCCGCATGACTTCGAGGCATTCCGGCAACAAAGGCGTGAATCCTGTCGTCAAAATGACGTTCGGGCGTGACTCTTCGACCCTTTCGAGCAGCAAGGCGCTGCTCGCTTCGCCTCGGACGTGTGACTGTTTCCTCGACACTCGCCGCCAAATCCGCGTTGCCAGGGAAGATTCAAATGCCGGAGCGATGTCGAACAACCGAGAGTTCAAACCTTCGGCCAGGGCCGCTTTGTTGAAACTTCCCCCGATGTGCGGACCTCCATCGAACCCGACGACCATGAGCTTGATTTTGCGACGCACGAATGCCCTTTTTCGTTGGTTCCTTTTGCAAGAGTCTCTGTAAGCAAAAGGATACCACTACTGGAAAGTCAGTTCGTAATCCGAAGCCCGCCTGCGGTCAAAGGACAGTAACATATTGTTATCATCGACATTTACTCGCGCGAGTCTGGAACGGCTGTCGACCGGCAATGGGCCGCCTGAGTTTGGGGTACAATTGAACAGCGTTTTTTAGCTACGTTGCCTTGCCACGTTTCGACACGAGCGCGAGTCATTTGTCTTTGTAGGAATGGAAATGAGTGAATCCAGAAGCCAGCTCGGCCAAGATGAATGGGTTCTTCAGCTTACAAAGCATATTAAGAACAAATATTTCATAGAGGCTGGGGCTCTTGATGGGTTGCACCTAAGTAATACTTTGAAGTTAGAACAACAAGGTGACTGGGAAGGACTGTGCATTGAACCCAGCCCTAGCTTTCATGACTTAGTGAAAAACCGAAAATGCCGAGTTTCAGACGCATGCCTGGCTCAGGAGTCGGGAAAGCAAATTTTGTTTGTTCATATGGCTGATGCGCCGGCTTTGAGCGGAAATGTCGACAGTCTGGGGCAGCATTTCGGAGGAATTGAGACCGAGATTCGTCTGGTAAGTAAGACTCTCTCCGAGGTTCTTGATGAGAATGACGCACCGAGTGTCATAACCTATCTGTCGCTCGATACAGAAGGTTCTGAACTGGAAATTCTGCGGGGAGTGGATTTCAATCGGTACAAGTTTAGTTTGATGACCGTGGAACACAATTATGTTGAACCAAGGCGGTCAGAGTTAAGAGCGTTTCTCCACCGTGCTGGGTACATTCGCGTTAGAAAGAGGGGATGGGATGACTGGTATTTGTATCCACCTCATTTCTCGCGCTGGACGGTCGCCAACGAGCTTCTTAAGGAGTTTTGGCGCAAAATTCGGGAAAACTTGTTTTCCCTGGAAGCAATAAGACACAGACTTGACAGGATTTTGCCGTTTAGATGGGGTCTTGTTGATTTGGTTCGTGTGCTTGAGGAATTCAAGCCGCGAGGCGTTATCCACGTCGGCGGGCACCACGGACAAGAAGCGGGTTTGTACAGTCAGGCGGGCGTGGCCCATGTCCTTTGGGTTGAAGCAAATCCAGAATCCTTTGAAGTCCTCAATCGAAATGTTCGGCGCTACGGCCATTTGACGGCAAACTT
>JAYWBY010000158.1:0-16212 GCA_043781115.1 Pseudomonadota bacterium | reverse complement strand
GTCCCGTTGAAGCCGAAGCCACGGCCGCTGGGTGCAAGCTAACGGCATCAACGCCAAATGCTCGGCGGTTTGCAATGCCGCGGGCATGAAAGCCGGACGGGACCCAGGCGGCGCCGCCTGCGTCTCCGGCGAAGCGCGCCCCGCTTCGGCAATCGGCAAGATCAACTTCGCTCAGGGTTGCTGGGGAAGCTGCACGGCGATGGGCAATTTGCCCACGACCGAAACGCCCGGTGGATTTTGTTATGCGCCGGGTCAAAAGAAGGACAATGACCGGACGGACAAGACCACCGGGTGTTTCTGCTACTAGGTCTGCTCAGTGCGTCAGTAAATGGCAAGCGGCCTGCTGGCCATTCGCCAGTTCGCGAAGCTCCGGCGTGACGGTCCGGCACCGGTCCATCACGTGAGGGCAACGCGGGGCAAAGCGGCAGCCCGGCTTCGGGTTGATCGGCGAACCGATTTCACCTTGAATCAGCCGGTGCTCGCGAGCGCGCTCGGCGACCGGATCCGGGATCGGGTTGGCGGCGACGAGCGCTTGCGTGTAAGGGTGCTGCGGCGAATCGTAGACCTGCGCCGACGTGCCGATTTCCACTAATTTGCCGAGATACATGACGGCCATGCGGTCGCAGATGACGCGCACCATGCTCAGGTCATGGGCGATGAACAGGTAGGTGAGCTTGCGTTCGACCTGGAGGTCCTTCAGCAAGTTGACGACCTGGGCTTGGACCGAGACGTCGAGGGCCGAGATCGGCTCGTCACAGATCACCAGCCGCGGCTCGACTGCCAAGGCGCGAGCGATGCCGATGCGCTGGCGCTGGCCACCGGAAAATTCGTGAGGGTAGCGGTTCGCGTGCGACTCGTGGAGACCGACGCGTTCCAACCATTCGGCGACTTTGCCGCCACGCTCCTTGGCGTTCCAAAGTCCCAGGGCGTCCGGGCCTTCGGCGATGATGTCCTTCACCGTCATCCGGGGGTTGAGCGAGCTATAAGGATCCTGAAAGATCAGCTGAACGCTACGCGTCAATTCGTGCTGGTCCCGGCGGCTCAGGTCGCCGCTGATTTGTTTGCCGTCGAAGACGATGCTGCCGCCGGACTCTTTGTGGAGCCGAATCAACAAGCGGCCAAACGTCGACTTGCCGCAGCCGGATTCGCCGACTAGCCCCAAGATTTCGCCGTCGTAAATGTCGAGGGAGACGTCGTCGACGGCGTGCAGGTTGACGCCGCGACGAAGCTTGAAGGTCTTCGACAAATTCTTGATTTCGACCAGCTTATGCTCTTGCATGAGTGACCTCCGCGGCCAGCGCACGAGGCGTCGCTTGATGATGGAGCCAGCAGGCCGAGAAGCGGTCGCCACGAACAGCGCCGTCGTCGCGGGCGACCGGAAAATTCGGCGGCGCGAACGACGTACAGACTTCCATGGCGAATTCGCAGCGGGCGGCGAAAGCGCAGCCTTCTGGGGGCGAGAAAAGATCCGGCGGGGCACCGGGGATCGGCTTCAGCATCTGGCCGTCAGCGATGAGCGGGTTCGGGATCGCGGCCTCGAGGCCAAGCGTGTACGGGTGCGTCGGACGGCTGAACACTTCGTCGACCGTGCCGGTCTCGACGATTTGTCCGGCGTACATCACGGCCACCCGATCGGCGATCGACGCCACGACGCCGAGGTCGTGGGTGACGAGGATCACCGACATTTTGATTTCGCGTTGGAGCTTGCGGAGGAGTTCTAGGATTTGACCTTGAATCGTCACGTCGAGAGCCGTCGTCGGCTCGTCGGCAATCAAAATCTTCGGGCGACACGCCAAGGCAATGGCGATCATGATCCGTTGGCGCATGCCGCCGGAGAATTCGTGCGGGTACTGGCGGAGGCGGCTTTGCGCTTCCGGAATCTGCACGAGCTTCATCAGATCGACGACCTCTTTCAGCGCCTGGCGGCGGCTGAGCTTCTGGTGCTTGATCAGCACTTCGGCGATTTGGTCGCCGACGTTCATGGTCGGATTGAGGCTCGTCAACGGATCTTGGAAGATCATGCTGAGATCGCGGCCGCGCATCGCTTCCTGCTCGCGGGGCGAGAGCCTGAAGATGTCTTTGCCGAGCAGCTCCGCGCTTCCCGAAGCGATTTGACCAGGGGGGCAGGGAATGAGGCCCATCAAGGCTTGGCAGGTTACGGACTTGCCGCAACCCGACTCGCCTACGATTGCCAGCACTTCGCCTTCGTAGACGTCGAAGTTGACGCCGCGGACGGCCTTGACTCGGCCGCCGTAGGTCGCGAACTCGACCGCGAGGTTCCGGACTTTGAGCAGAGGTTCCGTCGCCATTATTTGGCCCCCCGGAGCTTCGGATCGAGCGCGTCCCTGAGGCCGTCACCCAAGAGGTTGAAGGCCAACATCGTGAGGCAGATTAGGACCGACGGGATGATGAGTTCGTGAGGGTAGGTGAGGAAGACGCGCGCACCCTCCTTCGTCACGACGCCCCAAGACGCCATCGGCGGCTGAACGCCCAGACCGATGAACGACAAGAAGGCTTCGGTGAAGATGGCCGACGGCACGGCCAAGGTCAACAGGACGAGCACGGTGCCCATGACGTTCGGAAGGAGGTGACGCGACACGATCTTGCGGAAGCTTGTGCCGAGGACCTTCGAGGCGTGGACGAACTCCATCTCGCGCAAGCGCAGGACCTCTCCGCGGATTTGACTGGCGCTTCTCGCCCAGGCGATCGACACCATAGCGATAATCAAGGTGATCACCCCGCTGCCCATCACGACTTGGAGCAAAATGACGACGAGGAGTTCCGGGACGGTGGAAACGACGTCGGTGAAGCGCATCATGGCGTTGTCGACGAAGCCACCGAAGTAGCCCGAGATGCTGCCGTAGACGATGCCGAAGAAGATGTAGAGCAAGGGCGCCGAGATTCCGATGAAGAGCGAAATCCGCGCACCGACGAGCACCCGAGCCAAGAGGTCGCGGCCGAGATAGTCTGTTCCGAGGAAGTGCGACGTTGTCTTGACGTGCGCCCCCACCTTAGCGTTGGCGTCGAGCTGCGTAGCGATGTCGAGAGGCAGCGCCAGCACCGGAACGGCTTTTATCGCCGTCGGACTCGGGCTGTCGCCAAAGGCGTTGAACGAGGCGATGAAGTAGTAATACGGCGTACCGGCGGCAAGCGACGACGTATCGCGGAAGCTCACTTGCTCAGGGGGTAAATCCTCGACGGGAACGCCCAGCGTGTCGGCCGAGATCGAACGATAGACCCGGTAGCCGTCGGCTCCGGGCGTCTGGTCCCACTGCAGGATGACGCCCGTCGTCATCGCTTCTCCCACCATCCTCGCGTTGCTGGGGGCTGCGGGCGGCTCAGTCGCCTGAGCGGCACCTCCGGCACCGCCTTCCGCGGCAGGCGGAAGAGTCACCGTCACCGGTTGGTAATCTTCTTGAACGGATTCGATGACCAACGCTTGGTCGCCGAGCGTCGGCAAGGCGTGTTTGTTCCAAATTTCCTGTTCGTCGTAAGAATGGGGGATCAACTCGGGAACGATGATCGCCAGCAGAGCCAGGACTACGATGTAGGCGGCCGAAGAGACCGCTATTTTGTTCTTCCAGAGGCGCATGCGTGCGTCTTGCCAATATGAGATCGAAGGGCGCCGGACGATTTCGTCGACCTGGCCCGGGATCTTTTGGCGTTTGATGAAGAGATTCGCCGAGGGCGCTTGCAGAGCGCCGACGCGGCCGGATGCACTCTCGCTTTTAGCGCGATTTTGACCCTGGATATCCATTATTTTGCCAACCTGATGCGAGGATCGACCACGGCTAGAAGCAAATCGTTGATCAAGATGATGATCACCGAGAAGCCGGCGTAAAAGACCGTCAAACCCATGATGACGGTGTAGTCGAGCTCGTTCACGGCGCTGACGAAGAACTGGCCGAGCCCCGGAATACCGAAAATCGACTCGATGACGAAGCTACCCGTGGTGATCGCCGCGAAGAGCGGTCCGAAGTAAACCATGACCGGCAAAATCGCGTTGCGCACTTCGTGGCGCATGATGATCGTCAAGCGAGAGAGGCCTTTCGCCTTCGCCGTCTTGATGTAATCCTGCTGCACGACTTCGAGCATCGAGCTGCGCATCAAGCGGCCCATGTTCGCCATGACGATCATTCCGAGACTCATCGCGGGCAGAATCGTTTCACCGACGCCGCCCCAGCCGCCGACGGGCAGGACGTGGAGCCACATCGAAAAGATCTGCTGGAGAAAGTAGGCAAGGCAGAAGCTCGGAATCGAAACGCCGAGCACCGCAATCACCATAGCCACCATGTCCGGTAAGCCGTTGCGGTTCAGCGCAGCAAATACGCCCAAGATCACGCCGAACACCAAGGCGCCGAAAAGCGCCATTACGCCGAGGATCGCTGACGGCAGAAAGTGATCGGCGATGATGCTGTTCACCGGGCGGTTGGCCTGCTTGAAGGAAATCCCGAAGTCGCCCCTAAAGAACATGTTGCCCATGTAGGTGGTGTACTGCTCGGTGATCGGCTTATTTAAGCCATATTTCTCTTCCAAGTTGGCGCGGATCGCCTCGTTCGTCGCCTTTTCGCCCTGCAGCGGGTTGCCCGGGACGGCGTGCATCAAACAGAAGGTGGCGCTGGCGACGACAAAGAGGGTCGCCACCGCCATCAACAAGCGTTGAATAATGTATCGTCCCAAGGTTTAGAACCCTACCTTAGTTCTTCGGCCTTACTTTTTCGAAGCCACGGCCGGGCCGATTTTGGCGTAATAGAAGTCCGGATCGGCGCCGACGGTGCGGCGAAGGACGCCGACCAAGCGCGGATCTTGGGTGTAGACGCGGAACTGCTGGAAGTACGGCGCGATCGGCGCATCTTCCACCAGGATCTTCTCCGCCTGGCTCATGGCCGTCAGCCGCTCTTTCGGGTCGACCGATTCCATCGCCATTTTGATTTTGGCGTCGTAGTCAGCCGATTTCCAGCCGGAGTTGTTGTTGCCGTTCCAGCTCGTGTAGAGGTCGGCGAAGGTCATGGCGTCGAGATAGTCCGGACCCCATCCCGAGTTGACGATGTCGAAGTCCTTGTTGGTCGTCCGGTCGAGGCGGACTTTGAAGGCCTGCAGGTCGACTTTGATGTCGAGGCCGAGCTTCTCTTTGAAATAGCGTTGGAAGTATTCCATGTCGCGGCGCACGTCGTCGGTGTCGCTAGCCAAGACGTCGATCTGCGGGAATTCCTTCAGGCCGAGTTCCTTCTTGGCTTTGGCGAGCAGCTCTTTCGCCTTGGCGATTTGCGCTTCTTTGAAGACCAGCGGGAACTCTTCGCCGTAGCGCTTGCTCACGCCCGGCATGTACTCGGGGATGATGCCGAAGATCGGCTTCGTGCCCGGGATGCCTTGCACTTGCTTAACGTACTCTTC
Organism: Pseudomonadota bacterium; assembly: GCA_043781115.1. Taxonomy (GTDB): domain Bacteria; phylum Bdellovibrionota_B; class Oligoflexia; order Oligoflexales; family CAIYRB01; genus CAIYRB01. Next base: position 10,818 of record JAYWBY010000158.1, on the reverse strand, counting down.
GCGGTTCATGGCAAGCTGCATCGCCTTGCGGAAGTTCTTGTTGCCGGTGAGCTTGCGCGTCGTGTTGAACTGGAAGAACCACACGGTGCCGTAGTTGTATTTGCGGATCTGCATTTTGCTGGCTTGCGCCTGCGGCAGCAGCTCTTTGCTCAAGGACCAAGTCATCGCGAACTTGCCGTCTTTGAACATGTTGAATTCGGAGTTCTTGTCGCGGATCAGGTAGGGCATCGAGACTTCGTTGAGGTGAATCTCGGCCTTGTTCCAGTAGGTCTCGTTCTTGGTCATGACGAGGGACGCGTTGTGCTTCCAGCTCGAAATGGTGAACGGACCGTTGTAGATCATCTTGTCGGCGTCGCTGGCGTAGTTGTCGCCGAACTTCGTCACGATGTCTTCACGCGCCGGGCAGTAGGTGCCGAACGCCGTCAATTTCAAAAAGTATTCGGTCGGGCGCTCGAGGTCGACTTGCAGCGTCATGTCGTCAACGGCCTTGACTCCGAGTTGGTCGAGAGCCATCTTGCCGCCGTTGATCGCTTCGGCGTTCTTCACCGGGTAAAGAATGAAAGCGTACTCGGACGCGGTCTTCGGGTCGACGGCACGGCGCCACGAGTAGACGAAGTCTTGGGCGGTGACTTGTTTGCCGTCGCTCCAGAGCGCGCCCTTGCGGATCTTGAAGACGTACTGCGTCTTCGACTTCATTTCCCAGCTCTCGGCTTGCGCCGCGAACGGCTTATTGGCCGGGTCGAGGCGAGTCAAACCTTCCAAAGCGTGACCGAGGATCATGCCGGCGATGGCGTCGGTAGCCTTCGCGGCGTCGAGCGTCTTCGGCTCGTCGTAGAAGTTGATGGCAACGGCCTTGCGGCCTTCGTCGAGCGCTTGCGATTTGGCGTCTTCCGCGCGAACGGAAGTGGCATAAAGGCCCGCCATTGCGGCGCAAAGAATAAGCTTACGCATCATTTCTCCCAATTTTTAGCTAAATGGACGCCGAAGCGCCGCCGGACGATACATTTTCCGGCGCGCGGCGTCTAGTTGAAAAGCCGAGACAACACGCCATATTGACTGGCGTTATTGACATACCCACAGGCGGGGTCAGAAGGGCCGGCCGATGACCCCGACGGCCTGTTGCAGGCTGTCGAGCTTCTTTTGCGCCAATTGTCTCGCGGTCTTCGACCCGGTGAGGATCATGTCGCGCAGGTCATCGGGGCGCTTGATCAGGTCGTCATAGCGGTCGCGCATCGGCCCGAAGACTTCCTTCACTTTCTCAAGGAGGGCTAGCTTCGCGTGGCCGTAGCCATAACCGCCAGCACGGTACTTCGCCGCGACTTCCGCGATCTCGGCAGGTTTCGCGACCAATTTGTAGAGCGCAAAAACGTTGCATTTCTCGGGGTCTTTGGGCTCTTCGAGGCTCGCCGAGCCAGTGACGATCGCCATGATCTGCTTCTTCCACTCTGTGTCGGTGGCGAAGACAGAGACGTAGTTGTTCTTCGACTTGCTCATCTTCTCGCCGTCTGCGCCGGGGACGACGGCGACGTCGTCAGAAATCAATGGCTCGGGGACGGTCAACTGCTCGCCGTAGCGATGGTTGAAGCGCTGCGCGAAGTCGCGCGCCATCTCGAGATGTTGCTTTTGATCCTGGCCGACCGGGACGACGTTGGCGTCGTAGAGAAGAATGTCGGCAGCCATGAGCACGGGGTAATTAAAGACCCCCATGTTCACTTCGGTGCCCTTGGCCATCGCGTCCTTAAAGGAGTGGGCCCGGAGCAGCATCCCGTAAGGGGCGGAGCAGGAGAGCATCCAAGCCAGCTCACAGACCTCGGGCACGGAGGATTGGGCATAAACCAACCCCCGGCTGGGGTCCAACCCACAGGCCAGGAGGGTCGCGATCATATCATAAGAGTAACCCCGGACTTGCTCTGGGGTGTAGTCGGCGTTGAGGGTGTGAAAGTCCGCTAGAAAAAAGAAAAAATCGTAGCTTTCCTGGAGGTCGATCAAGGGCTTATAGGCCCCGAAATAGTTGCCTAAATGGGGGCTGCCGGAGGGCCGGGAACCGGTAAGGACGCGCTTCTTCTTGCCGCTCATGTAGTCTCCAGCTTCGGTGAGGACTATCCCAAAGACACCTAAAAAAATCACTAGCGATCTTTTCCCCATCGCTAGAACCTGTTAATATTTAAGAGTTAGTTAACCTCATCGACAGGAGATCTCCCAGTGGACGCGACGCTTACCAAGGATGCTCTGATCGAAATGATCCGCGACAAAGTCGGTTATCCTGTCAAAGAAGCGAAGGAAATCCTTGAGATTATTCTCGAGGAAATCAAATTGAAGCTCGAAGAAGGCAAGGAAGTGAAAATTTCCGGCTTCGGCAAATGGACCGTGAAAGAAAAGCGTTCACGTCCAGGCCGCAACCCGCACACGGGTGACCGGATCGAAATCTCGGCGCGCCGCGTCGTGACCTTTCATCCTTCCGACAAGCTACGCGATTCCGTGAATAAGGCCTATGACGCCAAAGGCGCGTGAAAAGCCTGCAAAACGGGTGGTCTCCTAGTAGGTTAACGACTTTATAAGCGTACAACGCCGCCGGGCTCATCGAGTCCGGCGGCTTCTTTTCGCGCGGCGTTTCCGACTTCTATTTCCCCAAGGAATCTGGTCTAGTAATCGGCATATGCGGCTCACGAAGATCTATACGAAAATCGGCGACAAAGGTCAGACGATGTTGGCGTCCGGAACCAAGGTTCCGAAAGACGCGCTGCGCATCGACACTTATGGAACGGTCGACGAACTCAATTCATTTTTGGGACTGCTGCGCGACACGCTCGCCGTCCATACCTCGAAATTTCCCGACGTTCAGCCGCAACTGGCGGTGATTCAGAACGAAATGCACGATCTCGGCGGCGAACTGTCGATGCCCCCCGAGCTCCTCGACCCCCGGAAACAGCAGGTTGTGTCGCAGGCGTCGATCGCGCGTCTTGAAGCGGAGATGGACGCCTATAACGAAAATCTACCGCCTCTCGCCAACTTCGTCTTGCCCGGCGGCCATCCCGCCAATTCCACCGCGCACGTCTGCCGCACCGTATGCCGGCGAGCCGAGCGCTTGATCGTCGCGCTCGGTCGCGCCGAAGCCGTCCGCGACGAGCCTCGGATCTATCTGAATCGTTTGAGCGATTGGCTTTTCGTCGCGAGCCGGGTGATCAGCGCGCGGCTCGGCGTTCCCGAAGTGCTCTGGCTCCAAGCCAAGAAGGAACCCGCTCGATGAATCGCGAGCTTCGGCGCCTGCTTTACGCGGTCGCCTTGATCGCGCCGACGATCGGCGCCGCCACTTGGAGTTCTCTGCCGGCGTTGACTGCGGCGTGGGCCATGCTGTCCTTCAAGGCGCCGGAGATGTCGAAGGAGGATTGGCTGGATCCGGCGCGCACGCTCGAACTGCGGCGCGAAATTCAGAAGCACTTCCTTGGCCATACGGTCTACATTCCGCTGGAAGACATCATCGCTCCGCCAGCCGGAGACAATCACGATGACCTCGCTTTGCTCATGCAAAAGGCCTGCGGGCGAGGTAGACTTTATATCTGGATTCCCCTCAGGTTTAAGGTGCCGCTCACCGGCGAGAAGGTGATCGAGTGGTGTTGGAGACCGCAAACAAAGGACGTCTGACAGCTCCAGAGCGACGCGCAAGCGGCGCCTCCGAGCCAGTCGTGAAAGAACGCCCGCTAGAATATCTGGCCAGCCTGACCACCGCCGTCATCGACGACCTAGTCGAGCTGGTCATTAGTTATGCCCATCAACTCGCGGGGACCGCCGAAATTGTCGCGGCCTCGGAACGTTTCTTCGTCGAAAACGGCAAGGTTTTCCACGACGACACGTTTTATGACCCGCGCATGACCTACTTTTTCGATCATTTCGTCTTTGAACGCCCTCTGACCGGGGGACGCACGGGGCCACTGGCGACGCCTTACGAGCACTTCCTGGCGGCGATCCGCGACCAAGGCACCACGGTGGCCCCAGCAGTCATGGAACTCCTCAATGTCCTCAGGGACTACCGGCACTCGCTCTTCCAAATCATCAAACTCGAGAACCACCGGCTGGTTCTGGCCGATCTCCTTGTGCCCGGCCGCTTGACGGTGACAGCGCGACCTGGCGAAAGTTTCCGCGGCTTGGAGAAAAAGAACATTTTCCAAGGTTTCGTCTTTGCCAATGGCGATATCGCTCAAATGAGCCCAGGCATCATCCTTCATCCGCAAAGAGCGGCCCGGCTGATCAAACGCTTCCTAAAGCAAAGCCAAAAAGTGGAGAACTTCTCCCGGAAAATCACGCTTACGCGCTTAGCCAGTCTACAGCTCCGCTACTTGCGTCATCGCCATGTCGATCCCAAAGCGATTTATCTGGCCGAGCTGAAGGCTCCCTGACCTAAGCGAAAAGCCCTTAACCCCCGCGACTAACCTGCCGAAACCAGGACTAGGACGCGTGGGGGTTCGATGTCCAGTCCGCTAAAAACACATCTCGTCGGTCAAGGGCTAGTCAGCGACGCTGACTACCAAAAAGCCGAAGTGCGCGCCGAGAGAGACAAGATCTCAATCATGCATGCAATAGAGGCGCTCGGTCTCTTGCCCGAGGACAAGGTCCTCGACGCGTTCTCGAAATTTTACCGGGTGCCGCGCGCCCCCCTTGGCGAAATGGACATTCCGCGCAACATCCTCGACCTGATCCCTAAGGACATGGCTCTCAAGCACCGGGTCGTGCCGATCGACCGCGCCGGCAACAACATCATCGTCGCCATGGGTGACCCGCGCAATCTCGACGCCATAAACGCCATCCGCTTCTCCGCCGGGTTCTTCCCGAAACCAGTGCTGGCCAGTGAGCTGAGGCTCACCGAGGCCCTCGAGAAATACTACGGCAGCGCGCTGGACATCGGTGAAATGGAGCCCAACGAGGCCGAACTGGCTCGGAAAAAAATCGAACGCACCGACATCTCCGCCCTCGACAAAGGCGATGGCCCGATCATCAAGTTGGTAAACCAGGTCCTGATGCAATGCTTGCAGCGGCGCGCTTCTGACATTCACATTGAGCCATACGAGTCTTTTTTGCGCATCCGGCTCCGGATCGACGGTGTGCTCCACGAAATCGCCCGTCCACCGGCGTCGATGAAGGCTCCGCTCACGTCGCGGATCAAGATCATGGCCTCGCTCGACATCGCCGAGAGCCGGCTGCCGCAAGACGGCGCCATCAATATCTTGATCGGAGGCAAACCCATCGACTTCCGGGTCAGCTCGTTGCCAACCGTCTACGGCGAGAAGATCGTGATGCGGATTCTCGACAAATCGGCCTTACAAGCCGACATGACCCAGCTCGGCTTCGATGCCGACGAGTTGGCCAAGTTCAAACATTCGATCCACTCGCCGTTCGGCATGGTGCTGGTGACGGGTCCGACGGGGTCCGGCAAAACGACGACGCTTTATTCGGCGCTGGCCGAGCTCAACAAAGAATCCGAAAACATCATGACGGCGGAAGATCCGGTCGAATACAACCTTGAGGGGATCAACCAAGTGCAGATGAAGCCCGACATCGGGCTCAACTTCGCCAGCGCCTTGAAGTCCTTCCTCCGCCAGGATCCGGACATCATCATGGTCGGCGAGGTACGCGACTTGGAGACCGCCGAGATCGCGATCAAAGCCGCGCTTACCGGCCACATGGTGCTGTCGACGCTACACACCAACAGCGCGCCCGAGACCATTTCCCGCCTTCTCAACATGGGCGTCGAGGCATTCAACTTGGTTTCGGCTTTGTCTTGCGTCACCGCCCAGCGTCTGATGCGCCGTATTTGCGACCGCTGCCGGGTCGTCGACGAAGCGGTCACCCCCAAAATCATGATCGAGCTGGGCATCCATCCGCAGTATGCGGACCGCGTCAAAGCCTACAAAGGCGCGGGCTGTCCCGCGTGCGGGAACACCGGCAACAAAGGCCGGATCGCCGTCCATGAAGTGCTGAAGCTCACCGACCCGGTTCGTGAAGCCATCATCGCCGGCGAGCCCGCGATGCGCATCAAGCGCATTGCCATGGCCCAAGGCATGCGCACCCTTCGGCAGTCCGCCTTGAACAAAATGTCGCAAGGCATTTCCAACGCTCGGGAAGTCATAAAGGTCACCGCTTCCGACAGCGATGACGACGCTGCCAACGGCGACGAGTCCGCTGCTTAAGGAGAAGTATGAACTACACCCTGCCCCAACTTTTGAAAGCCCTGATCGATCAGGGTGGCAGCGACTTGCACATCTCGACCGAGTCACCACCGCGCCTGCGCATCGACGGCCACTTGCTGCCGCTCGATTTGCCGCCCTTGACTCCGCAAGACGCGAAACAACTTTGCTACAGCGTGCTGACGGAAGACCAAAAGCGGGAAATCGAAAACAACAAAGAGCTCGACTTAGCCTTTTCGGTAAAGAACCTGGCGCGCTTTCGCGCCAACATCTACCACCAACGCGGCCACGTCAGCGGCGCCTTCCGGGTCATTCCGTTCAAAATCTACTCGTTGGAAGATCTGGCCTTGCCCGGAATCTTGAAAACCTTGTGTGAACTGCCGCGCGGCCTCGTCCTGGTCACGGGACCGACCGGCTCAGGCAAGTCGACGACCCTCTCGGCGATGATCAACCACATCAACGAGAACCGCCGCGACCACATCGTCACCATCGAAGACCCGATCGAATTCGTGCACAACCACAAGAACTGCTTGATTAACCAGCGCGAGATCGGCTCCGACACCAATTCCTTCGCCCGGGCGCTGAAAAGCGTCCTACGGGAAGACCCCGACGTCGTGCTCGTCGGCGAGATGCGCGACCTGGAGACGATCAGCTTGGCGTTGACGACGGCGGAGACCGGCCACTTGGTGTTCGCGACCCTCCACACCAACTCTTGCGTCGCGACACTGAACCGGGTCATCGACGTTTTTCCGCCTCACCAGCAGATGCAGGTCCGGGCCCAACTCTCGTTAACTCTGATGGCCGTCCTGTCCCAGATTCTTTTGCCGGCTCAGAATGGCGGCCGCGTGATGGCCATGGAAATCATGATTCCGAACAAAGCCATTCGGAACCTGATTCGCGAGGACAAACTCCATCAAATTTATTCTTCCATGCAGAGCGGTCAAGAGAACAGCGGTATGCAGACCTTGAACCAGGCATTGGCCAGCTTGGTCGAGCGCCGCTTTATCACGGCCGATCAAGCCGTGGAAAAATCGTCGGAGCCCGAGGAGCTGGTCGAACTGATGGAAAAGCGCTCCTCCGCGCGCGCCGCCGGCGGGCCGGCGCCTGGCGGCAAGGCGCGTCCTGGCTACGTACCTAAGAAAGGGGCATGACGAGGACCGATGGCGGAGTTCAAATATAAAGCTAAGGATATGCGGGGCAAAGTTACCAGCGGAAAAATCTCCGCCGGGAACAAGGTCCAGGCGCGTTCGCAACTCATGAAGATGCGCTTGAAGCCGCTGCAGCTCAAGGCGACCAAGCTCGACTCCGATCCGACCGCCGATGACGGCGGCTTCCTCGGCAAGTTTTTCTACAAGGACGCCAACGGCAAATTGGTCGCTCAGCTCGGCGAAACCCAACCGAATGACAAAGACATTATTATCTTCACCAAGCAATTCGCGACGATGATCGCGAGCGGCGTGCCCCTCATCCAATCGCTCGGCATCCTCGGCAGTCAACAGCGCGTGCGCTCGTTCGGCAGGACATTGGAAAGAGTGCGCTACGCCGTCGAAAATGGTTCGACACTCAGCGATAGCATCGAGGCTTACCCTCGCATCTTCGACTCGCTTTACGTGTCGATGGTCCGCGCCGGCGAGGCCAGCGGTAACCTCGACAACATTTTGATGAAACTCGTCGTTTACATCGAAAAATCGGCGAAGATCAAATCGCAGGTCAAGGCCGCGATGTTCTATCCGGCCATCGTCGTCGTCGTCGCCGTATCTGTCGTTTCCGCCCTGCTTCTTTTCGTCGTACCGACCTTCGCCAAGCAATATGCGGACTCAGGCAAAGAACTGCCGGAGATGACGCAGTTGGTGGTCAATGCGTCGAACTTCATGGCGAACGACTGGTACTACGTCCTTGGCGGCATATTCGTCGCCGGATTTCTCGCTAGGGCCTACTTTCGCACGGACGGCGGACGGGCGCAGTTCGACAAAAACATTTTGAAGGCGCCGGGCTTTGGCCAACTCTTCCGCAAAATCGCGGTCGGCCGCTTTTGTTCGACGATGTCGACGATGTTGTCCTCGGGCGTAAACTTGCTCGAGGCGTTGCAGATTTGCGCCGCTTCCTCCGGCAACAAGACCATCGAAACCTTCGTCTTGACGGTACGTGCCGCCATCGAGCAAGGTTCGCGCTTCTCCGACCCGCTCGCGAAGGGCGGGCTCTTCCCGCCGATGGTCGTGTCGATGGTGGCGGTCGGCGAAGCCACCGGCGCGCTCGACGAGATGTTGACCAAGGTCGCGGAGTTCTACGAGGACGAGGTCGACTTGGCCGTGAAGACGCTGCTGTCGATGATCGAGCCGCTCATGATCGTCGTCATCGGCAGCATCGTCGGCTTCATCGTCATCGCGATGTACCTGCCGGTCTTCGACATGGGCTCGCTCGTCGGCTGAAGTGTCAGACCTTCCAAGTATGCGTGCAGTCCTTGCACGTATACTCGTATTTTCCGTCTTTGAACGTCACCGACTCCAGATCCTTCATCTTGCAACGGGGGCAAGCGACTGCCTGGTGGTTGTGAATGCAGGTGGAACGCTTGCAGCGCAGGCCGTCCGCCTGAGTTTTGTCGGGCGCCGCCGGACCTTGGCAAACTGGACACCGATCACCGCTGCGTCTGTCCACACCGTCTCCTTTAGGAATTTCGCCAATTATACCCTGTTATTATTGCCAAAAACATGGGCAAAAGACGGGTTGGCCCCGGCGACGTGTAAAGCTAGTATAAACTCAGCTCAAGCCTCACCAAGACTAGGGGAACATCATGCTCAACCAGGCATGGACTCATCGGGCGATAGCCTTATCGGCTGCTCTGACCCTTGGCTTTGCCGCGCACTCTGCGCGCGCCGACGAACCGCTGGTGGCGGGCGCGATCGGCGATTCGATTTCCGCGGGCTTCGACGCCGTGCGCGTAGGTGACAACCGGGAATTCAGCTGGAGCACCGGAACTGCCCCGGGCATCAACAGCCACTTGAAACGCTTGAGCGCCCTGCGCGGCCAGCCCGTCACGGCATTCAACGAGGCCATCGCCGGTTCGGTGGTCGCCGACTTGGACCGCCAGATCACGCGGCTCATCACGAAAAGTCCCGACTACGTGACCGTCACCATCGGCGCCAACGACATCTGCGGCTGGAGCGGCGACTACCAAGCCGACCTTGCGGCCTTCCGAAGCCAACTCTCGACCGAGGTAAAACGCTTGGTGGCCGCGCGCCCGAACATCAAGGTGCTCTTGGCCTCGATCCCGGACATGTACAACTTGTGGGAAGTCGGCTCGGCCCATCCCCAGTGCGCCGCCCGTTGGCGTCTCTTTGGCGTCTGCAGCCCGCTACTCGGCGCGGATGCGACGACGGCCGACCGACAAGCATTCGTCGAACGCTGGCAAGCTGCCAACGACGCGATCAGTGACGTGGCCGCGGAAATGCCGGCCAACGTCCTGCACAATCCGGACCTGGCGCACGTCCAGTTCTCCTGGGAAGACATCTCGACCCTCGACTGCTTCCACCCCTCGGTCATCGGCCAAAACCTGCTGGCCGAGAAGACCTGGCAGCTGCTCGTCGCAAGGCCTTGAAGCCTTGACGGCACTTAGGTAGTCTGGCCGGCGACGTTCAATTCGCGCCGGAGGATTTCCCATGCCCAAGCCCATGATCGATACCCAGTACGCGGCCTTCATCAACGGCGAGTGGATCAAGGGAGGCAAACGCCTCGAATCGCTCAACCCGGCCGACAAACGGGATGTCGTCGCGGTGTTCGCCGAAGCGTCGAAAGACCAGATCCGCCAGGCCGCCTTAGCGGCCCGCGAAGCGCAAAAGAGCTGGGCGGCGACACCGGCCCCGGTGCGCGCCGGCATCATCCAAAACTTCGGTCGCCTGATCGAGTCGAATAAGGAAGCGTGGGCCAAGGTCGTCACGAGAGAAATCGGCAAGCCGCTGCGCGAGTCCTTGGGCTCAGTGCAAGAGGTGATCGACACCTGCAACTTCTTCGTCTCCGAAGGTCGCCGCCTTTACGGCCAGACGATCCCTTCAGAAATGCCGAATAAAGAGTGCTTTACCTATCGCCGCCCGGTCGGCACCTTTGGCTGTATGACGGCCTGCAACTTTCCGGTCGCCGTGCCGTCTTGGTACTTCATTCCGGCCCTCGTTGCGGGCAACACCTGCGTTTGGAAACCCAGCGAGGATGCGCTTCTTTGCAGCTACTTCTTCACCGAGATGCTGGCCAAGGCTGGGATCCCAAAAGGGGTGTTCAACACTGTGTTCGGCGGCGGTCCGACGGCAGGCGCAGCGATGGTCGAACTCATCGACGAAGGCCACTTCGACAAGTTCGGTTTCACCGGCTCGACGCCCGTCGGCAGGCGCATCGGCGAAGCTTGCGGCAGGAACCTCCAGGTTCCCTGTCTCGAGCTGGGCGGCAAGAACCCGATGGTCGTGTGCGACGACGCCAACATCGACTTAGCCGTCGACGGAGCGTTCTTTTCGGGCTTTGGCACCAGCGGCCAACGCTGCACCTCGCTCGGCAATTTGATCGTCCAAGACAAGGTTCACGACCAGTTTCTCGACAAGCTGATCAAACGCACGAAGGCCGCCAAGATCGGCGATCCGACGAAAGCCGCCAACGT
>JAYWBY010000157.1:0-6258 GCA_043781115.1 Pseudomonadota bacterium | reverse complement strand
AGCAAACGGGCCGAATACATCGACTGTTTCTTCAAGAATTTGAACTGGCGCATTTGCCTGCAGAGGTTGGCCGCGGCACGCACGCTCGATTCATACGGCGTAGGTGTGCCAAGCGCCGGGACGCGGGCCGCCCCTGGCAACGCTTAAGGTCCTGTCCTCGCAAACCGCGACGAAGCTGTCGATCGTCATCGACTGCGCCCCGAAGCGGTAGAGCTCCGGCGGTTTGGTCAGGATGGCGCGCGCCGCTTCGGGTGACAGGTCGTCGGCGCGTAGCGCCAGAGCTTCGCCGATCTGGCGGCGCCGGATTCTCGTATTTGAAATTTTCTTCGGCGGAAGAACCTGGAGCGTGGCCTTGACAAGCGCCGGGTCCTCGAAGTGGTTGGCGCGGCACTGATAGGTGGCGACGCGTTCGACCGCCAGGCGGCCGGGAATGCCCTCGACGATCGCGGCGGCGCCGGTCGCGTCCGCCAGGAAGAAGAGGAACGAGCCGGCGTGCTTGACCTTAGTGAGCCTGGCGAGGGCTTCTTCCACCGATTTCAGCCGCAAGAGTTCGGCGATCACGACGTAAGTCGGCACGCCTACGACCGGAGCCACCGGCGGATAGTACCCGCCGCCCGTCCACATCAAAGTCAGACCTTTGGCGTTGATGCCGAGGCTAGTCCAAAGTCCAGGGTAGTGGTAGGCGAGGAGCGCGGGCGCGCCCCTAACCTTGAGGCTCAAGAGGCCGGGCCAAGGAAAGCGCGCCGGTTTCCAGTCCCAATTTTGCGCGACGATCGTCCTTGCCGTCGTCGTCGCCCGTTTGGTGGCGACGAGCGCCGTGCAATGGCTTTGGTGCTCGAGCTCTTCGTGGAGCGTCAGGAGCGTCAGTTCGACGAGCGACAGCACCTTCGCGCCGCGCGCCATGCCTTGGAGAAAGCTCGCAGCGTCTGGCGCGTATTTTTCGATCGCCAAAGAGCAGGCCTTGGCGTAGGCCAAGGACCTGCTCGTGGCGGCGATTTCCTGTTGGTAGAATCCCGCGAGGCGCGCCGCGAAAAGTTCGCCGTAGCTTTCGCCGCAACGGCGCGCCGTCCCCACCAAGGTCGTCAGGGTTAGGCGTTGGTCAATCGTAAAGCGCCTCGAGGAGCCGTGTCCAATGGCTATCAACCCCCCACGAGATCGTCGCGTATTTAGCCTTGCGGTCGAGCCACTCGCTTTCCGTCGGCAGCCAAATGCTCAAGCCTCTGGCGCGTGCCATCGTTCTACCGGCGGAGTAGTTGGCATCGATTGAGCCGTGAACGGCGGTCAGCACCGCGTCGGCCAGGTCTTTCAGTTCCGCGTTCGACGTTTGCGCTTTGACTCGTTCGGTGAAGTCGATCAAGTCCTTGAAGTCGGGCATGTCGAACGACTGCGTTTGACTCATGATGCGGGTGACGTTAGAACGCGACAAACGGTCGAACGGCACCAGGGCGTCGACGAAAGCGCTGATCGCGGGCAACGCGGCGCGCAGCGCCGACGGTGACACGGCGCTGCCTTGGACGTCTTCGCTGCTCAGTGCCACGAAGCCTTTTTCGATCTGGTCGGCGAGGACCTTGGCTGGCGCGGTGGGGGTCGTCGTCAAGAACTTCAGCGCCACTTCGTAGTCCCAACCTTCATTCGGCTCGGTTTCTTCCGAGGCCGCGACTTCGTCGACGGAGGGACCGACCTCGTGGACCACTTCGGCCATCTGCATCAAGCAGGCGTCCATGCCCAAAATGTCGAGATTTCTGCCGCCATTGGCGGTTTTGATCTCGGCCATGGCTTGTCCCATTTGTTTGGTCGTGATGTAGTTGCCGGTATGGTCGTCCCACGAGATGTCGCGGACGCCGTGTTGAGCTGGCAGAATTCCCCAGCCAGCGCCATGGTCCCAAAGCGTCATCATGTAGTGGCGCGCCGGGAAATTTTCCTTCGTCCACTTGAAAAAGTCGACGACCTGGTGCCAGTCGCCCATGTCGATGTTGCGGCCGAAGTCCTTGACCGTCGTCATGCCCCCGTTTTCGACGTGCAAGATCTTCGACGTGACGTTTTGGTCGCTACGGTCGCGCAGCACGATGATGTCGACCTTGTCGCTCGAGCCGACCCGGACCATCTGCTGGAGGTTCTGATCGCTGTAAGGATCCAGGCTATTGTCGCCGTTCAGGAAGACCATGAAGGTCCATTCCTTCTGGCTCGCGGCTTTAACCCCGGTGGAGTAACTGGCGACGAGCATCGCGCCCAGACAAAGTCTTAGTGCTTTCATCGGACATCCCTTCCCAGTGAAAGTCGAACTCTTGGCGTATGGAGAATTGTCATATCATAGCGGAACCGCGAAACATCAGGCAAAAAAATAGTGATCTAAAGTTTATTATTCATAAAGTCGCGCAGGCGCAGGCCCGGTCTTTCGACCAGCCAATGGAGGGTCAAGGAAGCCAAGACGATGAGCGCGACGGCGACCAAAATCGTCAGCGCCTGCTGGTCGTCGGCATGCGGCACCAGCGTCTTGGCGAGGTGGAGCATCTGTTTGTGCGTCAAATAGAGCGTATAAGCCAAGGCGGCGAGCGTCGCCGCGCCGGGAATCTTGCGTTCGGCTAGCCAAAAACCGGGCGCCTGAGCGGCGGCGACCAGGGCGCCGAAGCCGAACGAGATCAGGGTGAAGGTCACGACCTCGCCCGCCGCGGCTTCCTTGTCGAGGAAAAACCAAAGACCGGCGACGATCAGCGCGAAGCCGCCGCCGAAGAGGGACCAAGGGTAGCGCAAAAGGCGTTCCCAGATGGCGGGGCGGTACACCTTTAGGAGAGCCAGGCCGACGCCGACCGTCAGGCCGTCGACGTGCGTGATCGTCGGCCGGTAGATCGCCGGATAGTAAGGCGCACCCACCGACCAGAGAAAATAGCGCAGAGCTATGCTCCCACCGAGCACCAGCGCGATGAGCGCGGCGGGCGGCACGAGCTTCGCACGCCAAAGGTAGACGGAAACCAGGGCCGGCAAGATTAAGTAGAAATGTTCTTCCACGCACAGCGACCAGGCATGCGAAAAGCCGTCGGTCGCGCGCGTGAAATTCATGAAAAAGAGCAGGAAATGCCAGGCGGGGTCGATCCCTTTCGCCTCGTTGAACTCGGGCCAGACCTGATAGAGGAGCAACACGGCGAGAAAGGCCGGCAAAATGCGCAGCGACCGCTTTAGGTAGAAGCGCGGGAAGTTCACGCGGCCGTCGCGCTGCGCCGCGAGGAAGAGCTGCGAGCCAATGAGAAACCCGCTCAAGACGAAGAAGAGGTCGACCCCGACCCAGCCGTACCGGCCGAAAGGCTTGATCCAGGGCCAACGCAAAATGTCGATGGCATGCCGCGGAATGACCAGCAAGATGGCCGCGGCGCGCAGCGCATCCAGTCCCGGAAGGTGGCGTTCGTGATGCATACCGCTTCGATGTTGATAGGTCCCGCCAGTGGTGTCAAGCTGGTGGCTCGCCAGGAGGCTCGTCGTCGTCGCCAACAAAGAAAATGCTTTGCCGCGCTTAAAGACGCCTCATCTGCGTATGTTGCTGGAGCATTACCGGAGTAAGACGGCCGCCGCGGACTTCGACGCTTTTGTCGCCTACTTGGTCTCGGCAGCCGAGGCGTTCGCGGCTGAGTTGGCGCTCCTGCCCCCGGGCGAGGCGCGGGCCCGCGCGCTCTATCGTCGCGTCGATCAAGAAACGGAGGCCGCCGGCAAGATCCCCGCCAGCTGCAAGAAGGGCTGCGCCTTCTGCTGCCACCTCGAGGTCGAGACGACCGGGGACGAGGCCGAGCTGCTCGCCAAATTGGTGCGCTCGGGCAAAGTCGTCGACCGCGCCCGCGTCCTGGCCCAAGCGGCGCGTTCCCGCCAAGGCGCAGAGTGGGCCGAACGGTTGGCGGCGAATCGCTGCGTCTTCCTCGCCGCCGATTCGTCTTGCGGCATATATGCCGACCGGCCGAGCGCCTGCCGCAAGCTTTTGGTCGCCAGCCCGGCTTCAGAGTGCGAAACGGCCGAAGGCCGGCCGACGCCGATCACTATCCCTATGGCCGAGCTCTTCATCAGCGTCGCCTTGAGCTTGCCCGGCAATGGTAATGTCTCTTTGGCCAAGGGGCTTGCCGCCCATTTGGCGAGAACGGCTGGCGCCAGCGAGTTTCCTGGCACGGCCTTGACCGACTAGCTATACTCGGTCGATGAAGAAGAAATTGCCGTTACTCGTTTTAGGCGTCGGAATATTGGCTCTTGGTCTGACGGCTACCGTCAAGGTCATCCAGAGCCGAGAGGGCGCCATACCTCTGGCGATCCGCTGGGAAGGCTTGGTGATCAGCCACAATAGCCGCGACGTCGGGGCCAGCGCCAACGACTGCCTCGGCAAGCCGAGCTTTCGGCCGGGGCGCCTCATGCGCGCCAACGGTTGGTTTTCCGGCTGGTCTTGCAGTTCGGTCGGCGACCCCGACGTCATCTATTCTCTAAACCACAACCCAGTGCGCAACGAAGTCTACTTCTGCCGCGGCGACGGCAAGAACCTGCTCGGCCGCTACTTCAACGACGACATCGTTTTGTACGATCTCGAGTTCGCCAAAACCTGGGAGGATCCGGTGATGCGCCGGGCCGCCTGCGGCTTCTTCAACGACAGCTTCGCCGAGCTCGCCGCCGGCAAAAAGATACTCGTCCATTGCGACGCCGGGCGCGACCGGACCGGTACGTACGCCGCGCTGCTCCTGGCGTTGACGGCCGAAGCGCGCGGCCAGCTCGACCCTGCGATGCTCGACGCCATCGAGTGCGACTACCGCAAGACCAGGTCGCTGACTCCAGAGAAATTCGGGCGCATGAAAGCCTTCGTCGAAGACTTGGCTCGGAAGGGCGGCGTCAAGAAGTTCTTCGTCGACCAGTGCGGAACGTCGCCGGCGCTGCTCGACGCGGTAGCCGCGGGCTTCGCCGGCTAAACTATTTTATATTTATAACTTGAGCGCCGCTTCGTCCAGCTCGTCGAGCTGGCGGGCCAGCGCCAAAGTCTGCGCTTCGAAGGCGCCGTCCGGCAGTTCCTTTGGGACAGTCATCGGCCTGCCGTAGACGACGTGGACTTTGACGAAGGGCTTCGGGATCCGGAACCGGTCCCAACTCTTGAGCGTCCAGTGGCTGGTGCCGACGACGGCGATCGGCAGAATCGCCCCACCACTTTTTCGGGCGGTATCGATGATTCCCGGTTTGACGACTCGTCTCGGTCCTTTGGGTCCGTCGACGGTGATGGCGGCGTTGATGCCGGCGGCGAGCCGCACCAACATCTCCGAGCGGGCGCCGGCGCCGCCGCGCGACGAGCTGCCGCGGACGGGGTCGAAGCCGAGGCGTTTCATGACGAAGGTGACGAACTCGCCGTCGCGCGACGGGCTGGCGAGCGGCGAATAACGGCTACCGATTTGGGAGAGAATCGTAACGAAGAGGTTTTCGTGCCAAACGGCCAAGGCGAAACCTTGGCCGGGCAATTGCCGCTCGGCGGCCTGCCGGTGCTCGAGGCCGTGAATTTGAAAGCGGTAGGACGCGTTAAGGAGCCGCACCACCGCATAAATCAGGTACGCCGTGGCGAAGAACTTCATGCGGTCGAGCAGCTGTTTCATGGCCAAAGTCTACACGGAGTTTACACGGAGTTCATGCAGAAAAAATATGGCAAAACTTCAAAATTGAGCAAAAGACGAGAGATCATAAGGTGTTGAATAAATTGGTCAATATTTTTTCGACCATGATATAAGAGAAATAGCTCAAGTGAAGGCGGCTTCCGGTCGTTAAGACTAAGTGCCGCAAGGGAGACCGAATGAACCGAGCCAAGTCGTCAAGCCCCAGCCTCGTGAACCTAGACGACCCGGCTTACGGTCAGTGGTCGTTGATCGTGTCGTTTCACAACGTACGCACAGTGATCGACCGGACGCGCCTCGAAAGGCTCTTGAGCCTCGAGCAACATCAGCTCGCCAACCTTATCGGCGACGAGCAGGGTTTGGGCGGCGAATCGGCGGGCGGCGGTTCGCTCAGAACCCGGCAAATCCCCGGCGACCAAGTGACTCACGGGAGCTTGTCGAGCCGCATCACCAAAATCCACAACTACTCGGCGCGGAGCCGCGCGCTTCGGCAAGCGCACGCGGGCTTGCTCGGCGAATTCCTCTCCGCCTTCGACTGGCACCTGCCGGAGCACACGAGCAATCGCATTCCGACGCTTTTGACCGACATCGCCGGCTGGGATGGCGTGTTCCAAGACTTAAAGCGCCAGATCTCGGAATTTTTGAA
>JAYWBY010000156.1:0-2190 GCA_043781115.1 Pseudomonadota bacterium | reverse complement strand
GTGATTTCCGACACTTCGAAAAGCGTCTGGCAGGCTTTGACGTTGACGTAGTCGTCGGTCCGCAGGCGCTCGAGGATTTTGATTTGCCGGTAATTCATGCCGTCGGTGGCGGCAGGCACCGGCACCCGAGCGGGCCGCTGCTCGACCACGGTTTGCGGCCTGTGGAACTCGACGGTGACGTCGGCCGCCAGGCGGTAGCCCGTCGCCGTCGCTTCCAGCCAGCTGGCATTGGGTCCAAGCATGTTGCGAAACCTTGAAATGCTCCGGTAGACGAGCGAATCGTGGCGCAGTGCGTTGTACTTGTAGCCCCAAACGCGCTCAATCAATTCCTGCTTGCTGACTTCGCCCTGGATCAACTCATTGCCGATCGAGCGGATTACCGACGATGCGTTGTTCATAAGGTAGTCGACGTTGCCCTTGTTCATCACGATGATGCTGCCTGGGACTAAGTCGAAGTAGAGCATCTTGCGGCCGACGGCGGTGGGAACGAGCTGCAGGAAAAGCCCGTAGTAGCCCGTTTCGGCGATCTTGCGCGCCGCTTCTTCCTTGTTGGTGTAACAAAGGTCGATCAGGTCGCCGAGGGGATCGTCGCCGAGCAGCCGGTGGCTTTGGAAGACGTTCCGCTCGCGGTCGACGATCCGGCGGTTGATGGCTTTGCCGGAGCGGCCTTGTTCCGTCGTCAGGCTTGCGTAGCGCACTTCTTGAAACTTCGGGCACTTGAAGATCCCGACCTCGTCGACCGACCGACAAATGCGTTTCTCGAGGCCAAGCACCGCGAACTCGAGGCTGCGGTCGACGCGAGGATCGAGTTCCTTGGCGGCATTGCGTACCAGGTTCAACGCCTGATGCTGCTCCCCTTGCAGGTGCAAGAGGTAGGCATATTGCAGATTGATCTGAATGCTGTAGCGGCGGTTGTTCGAGGCGTAGATCATCCGGCACGCTTCGTTGAGCGCCGTCCAAGCGCCGCGCACGTCCCCGCGGAGCGTTCGCAGGCGACCGAGTTCGATCAAGAGACGGGACTTGGAATAGTCGTCTTCTTGCGACTGCTTGGCGCAGTGAGCTTCGAGCCGGGCCAAATCCTGCTCGGGATCCAGCCCGTACATCGCGCTGTGAATCAGCTGCGCCGTCTCGACAGCCTGCAGGATTCCGCCGTCGCCCAGAAGTTGCGCGTAGACCTTCGCTTCGTTGAAGCTCCGCATTGCCGCCGACACGTGCCCGGGGAGCAGTTGGCTGTGGGCCAAGATGTCGGCGGCGAGGGCTTTGCCGTAAAGGAAGTTGCCTTCCAGGGCTGCGAGCAACGCTTTCTTCGCGGCCTCGAGGCTGCGGACGTAACGCCCGTCGAACAAGCGGTAGAACGCTACGCCTTGCCAGACGAAGAAGCGAACGATCGGATCCTTGCTCTTCGCGCCGGCGCGCAGGCTCTCGGCAAAGAGACTGAGCGCTTCCTTGAACCCTGACCTACGGCAGTGACCGACGCCGAGGAAGAAGCGGGCCAAGAAGATGCTGACGGGGCAGAAGCGGCTCCGGCGCATGTCGTAGAGATGGGTCGCCTCGACCATGCGGCCGCGAAACGTCAGCGCGCCGAGAACGAAAGCCAGGTCGGCGTCTTCCACGGTGCCGGCCTTCGAGTCGACGGTGAGGCTCAGCAGCTCTTGGTAGCGTCCCTGATAGAAAAGATCCTGGTTTTGCACAGTTGCAGCTCCTGAGGGATGAATGCAGCGCACGGCCGGGGGGACAGAGGATCTATCACGGTTTCCGGCCAAAAGCATTTGTGGAAGATATCCCTATCCGCAAAGCGAACCTAGTGGCCGGCAGATAGTCTAAGTCCTTTGGCGGCTTTGCCGTCAAAGACGGCCGGCTGTTCCTTGGAGGGAAAAAACATATGACTCGACCAACGGATGGACGACGAGAGGTTTCGCGTAAAGGCGCGCTCGCGAGGGTCGACGTTCAGGCTCGATGCCGGCGATTTCTTGGCCGAACCTGCGTCCATTAACGCTGATAGTAACCCTGATGGGTTGACAAACTTTTGTCAACCAATTAGGATGATAAAGATGGCTTGTGGGAATCGAGTCGGAGCGGCGAGTCATGAAGGTCTTGCTATCAAATCAGGCTCGGAAGTATCTCCCGAAGCTCCCTCCTCATGTTTTCAGGAAGTTCGAGTTTTGGGTCAAACAGGTGACCATAGAGGGC
>JAYWBY010000155.1:0-2191 GCA_043781115.1 Pseudomonadota bacterium | reverse complement strand
GGTCATCGCAAGCGAGCGGCGAAGGAGCGGCAGATCCTCGGCCTTGAAGTGGCGCGAGTTCCTGCTCCTGAGCGCATCTTTGATGAAATAGAGGGTGAAGAACCACGAGCCCGTGAACCAGAGGCCCATCCGCGTCTGATAGTAGATGGCGCGTTCGAGCCAACCGATGCGGCCGAGCTTCCCTTCCGTGAAGGGAACCCAGGCAATGTCTTTCTCGATGTGATGCGTATGCCGATGATGCGTGTCGTGCGACAAGCGCCATACTTGAAAGGGCCAGAGCGTCAGCCCTGTGCAGAACTCGCCGATCCAGTCGTTGACTTGATCCGTCGGAGCGAAAGAACGATGACCACAATCGTGGCCAAGCACGAAAAGGCCGGTCAACACGGTGCCGAGCAAAAGCCCGAGGGGCAGCCCTAGCCACCACCGACCGGCCAAGCCGATAGCCAGCGTGACCAGGGCAAAAAGCGCCAGGTCCCGCGCCAAGTAGGCGAGGGATCGCGACAGCACGGAGCGACGGCAGATCGCCGGCACCGCCGCGATGATTTCCCGCGGCGACAAAGCTGTCGTCCGTGAACTCAACGCGGCCCCGTCAAGCAGATCGACTCGACCCATTCATCGACGGCGGCAAAACGTTTGTGTCTGGGATCGAAAGCAACGACTTCGCCCTTGGCGATGTTGAACCACCAAGCATGGACCGACAGGGTGCCGGCCTCGACCCGCTCCTTCACGATCGGGTAAGTCATGAGATGGGATGCCTGCTCTAAGACGTTCAGCTGCGACAAGCGGTTGATGGTCGAGAGACCGGGGTCGACTTCTTCTCCGGCCTTGCACCGCGCCAGGGCCGGCTGGCCGGTAGCCACCCAAAACTTGAGGTTGGGCCAAGAGACGTTCTCAACGCCGGCGAGCAGCGCGCGCATCGCGCCGCACTCCGAATGGCCGCAAATGATGATGTCACGCACGTGGAGGTTGGCCACGGCGAACTCGATCGCGGCGCCCTCGCTCCGGTCCGAGATGCCCTTGCCGTGGAGGTCGCAAGCCGGAATCATGTTGCCGACGTTGCGCACCACGAAGAGATCGCCGGGATCCGTGGAAGCAAAGACGTTCGGCGCGACGCGGCTGTCGCTGCAACAAACGAAAAGGGCGTCGGGTCGCTGCTCGAGAGCCAGGCGCGCGAAGAGGTCTCGCTGCGCCTCGGTGGAGTTTGCTCGGTATTTCGCGATGCCTCGAACCAGCTTACGCACGGCCGGCGCTCCTCAGTCTGACGCGGTTGATGCGATGGTTCTACTATAAAGACGGCACGTTGGCCACCTGAATGGGCAATGAGAAAGGCCCGCGGCTTGGGTTCGCCGCGGACCGGAAGTGCGATATTACTTAAGAAATAGGACTCAGCTCAGTCCCGGTTTTTTCGAAGCCGTGGTCGTCGAACACCCAGACTAGGACTTTGTTCGGCTTATTGACGTTGTTCAAGTTGAGGTCGAGCGCCAGCGTGCCGGCCACGCCGAGATTGTCGCCGCTGGCTTCGGTCACGCCTTGGGCGCCGGGATCGACGCCTTGCGTCGCCGTCGAAGTGTCCGTCGCGGGCGCAGCGACTGGGGTCACGGTGTCTTTCGGGTCCGACTTGCCTTTGTTGCAGCTATACGCGGCAAGCGAGGCGGCCACTAACCCCATGGGAATGATGTAGGAACCTTTGGAACGCATCTTCGCACCTCCTTAAAATAGGTGAAAGACGCATCGGCCAGCTAGAGGGTCGCTTTAGAAAATTGATTTATTATCTTTGAAATCAGATAGTTATAATAAGATCGGTCAGTATTGCGCTCCGACCTGATTCTCTTCGAAATGCCGCGTCAGGAATCTCCTAATCGAGGCCTCCGCCTCCTCGACGCGGATCTTGTGCCGACCGGCGAAGATTTGAGAGACGTCGGTCATCGTGCGCTGACCGTCGACCAGCGCCGCAACCTCAAGCAAGATCGCATGCATCGCCGTAAAGCCGTCGAGTGCTCGCGAACGAGGAATGGCGACGTCCGAGCGCGTCAACCATTCGGGCAAATACTGGTAAGGCGGGTCGGCCGCGACGTCGCGGGCTTTCACGGCCTGAAACGCCGTCGTCGTTTCGACGCGCCCGTGAAAACTCGCCGGTGAACGCATGTAGGGAATCGTGGCGTGCCGCACGTTCGGCGCCGCGAAGCCTGAG
>JAYWBY010000154.1:0-6274 GCA_043781115.1 Pseudomonadota bacterium | reverse complement strand
ACAACCAAAGCCAAACGACCTCGGAGATGCTGGTGGCGACTCGCCCGTCGTTAGATACGTAAGTCACCGCGACGCGGTAGACCTTGCCGTCCGGCGCGATGCTTTGATAAACGGCCGACGGCATGCGGGCGTACTCGGTGCCGACGAAGTGAACCTCATGCCCGCTGCCGAGCAGGCATTCGTCGGGCGTGTGCAGATGGCGCAAGGGAGAAGTCGTCGACACCAAGACCAGAGTCGATTGGCCGTAACGAGCCTTCGCCGCGCCGCCACCATATTCCGTGAAGTATCCGAGTTCTTTCGGACTGAGATCTAGCGGCTCTTTCGACTGATCGGCGAGCATTTCCGGAAGGATCGGCGCATGATTGAGCGGACTGACGTCGAACGGTCGACTCGGCACGACCAAAGCCACGCCGGCAAAAGCGGCGAAAGCCAGAGCCGTTGACCACGCGGCCTTAGGTCGCGGCGTGAACGCGGCGACGTCATCGGGGTAAGTCACGTCGTGTCGCTTCGTCGGCGCTAGGATGACCCAAGCCATGATCGGTAACGCACCGAGCGCCAACGCCAGAAGCCCGATCAAGTCGTGCCAAGGTTCCGCCATGACGTTCACCCCGAAGACTTGGGTTGGCCACGCCAGGCCGAAGGCGATCAGCGACAAGCGCACCGTGTTGGCGACAAAGCCCGCCATTAAGGTAATGGCGAACCCAGCGAGCGCCGCTTTGAACTTCGGACGCTTCAAAGCAGCGACGAGGGTGAAGAAGAGGAGGAGTTGGATCAACCCTCTCGCTCCGGAGCAAGGCAGGTCGACTTGCACGTCCCTGCCGGCAAGGATGATGCGGGTGCCGAGGCACGCGGTGTCGCCAAAGCTCAGATCGAGCAAGGCGCAAGCGCTGCCCGCGGAAAGACGCTGGAGGCTGAACCCGACGACGCGTTGAAGGAGATGTTCGAGGGGAAGCGAGTAGGCAAAAGCTAGGGCGAGCCAGCCAGGGGACACCGCCCGCGCCCGCCTTCCGAGGCCCGCCAAGAGTCCCAAGGCATAGAAGTCCACCACGAGCGCCATGGCGCCTAGGAAGTTTACCGCCAAGAGGCGGCCCGTCAGGCGGATCAGCGCGGTCGATGCCAGTAGCGTCAGCGCCAGGCGACGTGACGCCGTCGATGACGGGGTCCCAAGCCGAGAGGTGCTGGACCAAAGGAATAGGCACGCGACGACGACGTAGACGTAACCGCCAAACGAATCATAGGACGGGTCGACCCAAGTGTTGACCAACCAAGCTACGGGAGAGACCGCGAGAGCCAAGCCCGCGGCGGCGAGAACGAAGACCGGAAGCGAAGACGGTGATAAGGGACGCATTGGGTTCAACCTCCTTTCTCAAACATCATCGGCCGTAGGTTTGCAGATGCCGTGGCGCCGCCGCGTAATCCCGGATGAAAAGCCGTGCAATCCCCGTGCAACGACCTAACTGGTTAGTTTGGAAGATTTAATCGTGTTACACTTGGGCCAACGCCACAGGCCAAAAGAAGGACCTTTCCCATGGGCGCTCTGACCTCCAAAGATCGGTTGATTCTGATCGTCGACGACGACCCGAGTCTCCGCGAAGTCGTGCGTTTCGCTCTAGAGAAAGAGGGCTTCCGCACCGTCCAAGCGCTCGACGGCAAACGCGCGCTCGAGGCCTTTCAAGCGCACTCACCGGCGCTGGTGATTTTGGACATCATGATGCCCGAAATGGACGGCACGGAAGTTTGCCGCGAAATCCGCCGCACCAGCGACAAGCCGATCGTTTTCCTGTCGTCAAAGGACGATGAACTCGACCGGATTCTCGGCCTCGAACTGGGCGGCGACGACTACGTCACCAAGCCGTTCAGCCCTCGCGAGCTAGTCGCCCGAGTGAAAGCGATTTTCCGGCGCGAAGACCGGCAGGCGCCCGCCGGCGGCCCACAGGGGAAAAACAAGGAGTTGATGGAGCATGGGGGCCTATGCCTCGACCTGACGACATACAAGGCGTCCTGGCAGCAGACCGAGGTCGTATTGACGGTCATGGAGTTCGAGCTGCTGAAGGCGCTGATGAGCTACGCCAAGAAGGTCTTTTCCCGGGACGAATTGATGCAGCGAGCCTACGACAACACGGTCGTCTCCGACCGGACGATCGACAGCCACATCCGCCGCATCCGGAAGAAATTCACGACCCTCGGCTATGATCCGATCGAGACGGTCACCGGCTTCGGCTACAAACTGGCGAACAAGAGTTAACCGGCCTTGCGCACGAAGCTCCGAATCCGCACCGTTCTGCTCTTGGTCAACTTGGTGATCTTGACTCTGCCCGTCTTCGGCATTCAAGCGCTGAGGCTTTACGAGAACGAGCTCGTACGGCAGACGGAAGCGTCGCTGATTTCGCAGGGCGTCTACATCCGTGAGCACTACAAGTCCGAGCTCCTCCACGCGTTGCAGGCGAGCGCACCGCAGGGCAAGGAAGCGAAGCTTCAGGACTATGGCATCCCGGTGCTGCCTTCCTACCTGGACAAAGTTGAGGCCCCGGTCGACTCGTATGCACCGATTCAGCCGACCCTCGATATCGCCCACGAGCGCATTCGCCCGCGCGCCGACGAAGCGCGAAGCACCGAGTTGAAGCCCGAGCCTGCCGCGGCGCGCGCCGGCGAACGCATCTCGGCCATGCTCAACCGCTCGCAACGCTATTCGCTCGCGGGGGTCCGCATCGTCGACTACCAAGGGGTCGTCGTCGGCAGCTCGCGCAACGAAATCGGCCAGTCGCTGCTCCACCGGGAGGAGGTCCTCCGGGCGCTCGGCGGAGAGACGATAAGCCTAGTGCGCGAGCGCCTCTCCGACGTGCCGGATCCGCCGCTTTCCGGCATCAGCCGCGGCGGCGCCATCCGCGTCTTCCTTGGCTTGCCCGTCGTCCATCAGAACCGCGTGCTCGGCGTCGTCGTCCTGTCGCGAACGCCGATCGACATCCAAAAGGCGCTCTTCTTGAACCGGTTCGCGCTCATGCGCTACGGCGGAGGGTTGATCGCGGTCGTGCTGATGGTCTCGATCTTGACGGCAACGACGATCAGTCGGCCGATCGAGGCGCTGATCGCCCAAACCCAGGTGGTCAAAAACGACTTGCCGCGCGCTGCCGAGCCGCTAAAGCGGCCGGGCTCCAAGGAGGTAGACCAACTCTCCCACTCCATTGCCGACATGGCGAAGACCTTGCGCGACCGGGCCGACTACATTCAAACTTTCGCCCAAAACGTTTCGCACGAATTCAAGACGCCGCTCGCCGCGGTGCATGCGATCGTCGAATTGTTGCGCGACCACTTGGACGACATGAACGCCGCCGAGCGGAAGAAGTTTCTCGACCTCCTTTCCAACGACACGACCAGGATGCAAAAACTGGTTGAACGCCTGCTCCTCCTAGCCAAGGCCGACGTCGCCGCCCCCGCCAAGGAGTCTTGCGACGTCGCGCCGATCTTGGCCCGGACCGTGGCCCGCTACCGGGATTTAGGCTTAAGCGTGGAGGTCGGCCCTGGCCCGGGCAGTGGTCTGCTCCTGAACATGGCCGACGAAACCTTCGCCTCGCTCGTCGGCAACTTGCTGGAGAACGCCAAACAGCACGGGGGTCCCGGAGTCAAAGTCGTGGCCACCGCTAGGCGAGACGCTGCCGACTATACCTTCATCGTCGTGGCGGTCGAGGACGACGGCCCAGGGATCTCGGCCGCCAACCAGGCCAAGGTCTTCGACCCGTTCTTCACCACGGCCCGCGAAGTCGGCGGCACCGGGCTCGGCCTTTCGATCGTTCGCTCCTTAATCGAAGCGCATGGCGGGACGATTCAGCTCGAGAGCCTCGGCCGGGGCGTCGCCGTTCGCATGCGCCTGCCCTCCGCCTCCGCCGACGCCAAATCTTAACGGAAAATTGACCTCTGCCCTTTTGCACTCTCGCTGCATTATCCATAGATTAGCGCTTCAAGACCGATTCACTGGAGGCTGCAATGAAATTATCCCGTCGTATAGCCCTCTTTTTGGTCCTCTTGACCGCCGCGGCGCCCGCGGCGACCGCCGCCGAAGGAACGCAGGTAACCACGGAAGCCTCATCGCTGAAAGTCGGCAGCGAATTCCGCGCCGAACTCAATCGCAACGACGAAGGCTTGACCAAGACCAAAGGCCACGACCCTGACGCCGTCACCGAACTGCAAATGCAGACGGCCAAGCTGAAGTTCTCCGGCAACTTCAACAAGGACACCGAATTCAAATTCCGCTTCAACTTGCTCAATCCCACTACGACTCCGTTCGACTACGGCTATGGCGTCCACTGGTTCAACGAAACCGTCGGCATGGGCATGGGCAAGATGAAAGTCATGCAAGGCGGCTGGGACACCCTCGATGACAGTTTCCGCGACCACTGGACCGGCGCCTATTCCGAGAACCGCGCGTTCGCCAAATATGCGGAAATGATCGCCGTGCACTTCAAAGTCGCCGGTCAAATCAACCTGCAAATTTTGAACGACGTAACGACCAAGGACAAAGGCGAATGGAACAAGGCGGAGCATCCGACCTTCGCCTTCGGCTGGCTCGGAAACCTCGGGGTCTTCTCGCCGCTCGTCGACTTCGGCTCCTACGACAACAACAAATCTCGCTGGACCGACGTCGGCTTCAAGACGGCGGTCGCTGGCTTGAAGGCCCGGCTCGACTTGCGCGACGAGGTAAAATCCCACAAGGGCGCCGACTCCGCCGGCAAAGCCCAAGCCAACGACGACAAGGGCCAGGCCGTGTCGCTCCTCGTTTCCTACGAACTCAAGGACACCGCGACGCCTTGGCTCTACTACTCTACTTATGACAAGAAAGAGTTCAAGGACGTGAAGGTGAACAAGATCGACACCGACGCCACGACGAGCAAGAAGACCTACAAGTTCGACGACAATGCCAGCATTGCAGGCCTCGGCGTCGACATCGGGCTCCTCGGCAAAGGCTGGACGCCATACTTGGCGCTGCTTTCGAAGTCGGGCAAATTCCTCGATGCCGCGACGGCGAAGGAAGAGACCAAGACCGAAGCTCAGGTGCGACTCGGGGTACTTGGCGAGTTCTGAGGGGATTACGCGCCGGTCAGTGCGACGCCTCGCCGGCGCTCGGCCGATGCTCTTTCGGAGCCTCGCCAGGCAAGCGGAAATTCACCATCGCCCCCGGGCGGCCGTCGGCGTAGGCCTTGAAAAAGGCGCGCGGCCCGCGTTCGACGGTCACCATCAGTTCGTTGCGGCTCAACCGTTGCTCGATCGCATCCGCCATGTAGGCCCCAACGACGTCGAAGAGGTGTTCGGTCGTCTCGTCCGCTACGAGGGCGCGCGCCAGAATTTGGATTTCCCTCGGTTTGGCGCCGCTGGCCTTCTGCATCAAGTCGTCCAAGTCTTGAAACCGTTCACTGACCTCGTCCCGAGACATCGGCACTTGGTAAGCGCTCGCACCGCCGGCGAGCGGTCGCCCTTGGGCGGCAACGTAAGTCGCGAGCCCACGCGTCATGACTTGCGTCAGGACGTGATCGGCGAACTCGTCGGCATCGCTCGGCTCTTCGTCGGCAAACGGCAGCGCTTGCTGGAGGTCGCAGGTGTAGAGCGCGCGCAGCGCGGCGTCCCAGAGTCTCTCCTCGTCGCCCTTCCACGCGGGCGCGGCCACGTCGATGTAGGCTTTGCCGTCGTTGGTCACGAGCATGGCGTCCTGCCGGCCTAATTCGAAGATCACCCGGCAGCTCTGCGGTTCGCCCGCGGGTAGATAAGAATGAAACAACGGCAGAACCCAGCCCTTGAGCTCTTGATCGCGACCGTTCACTTCGGCCCTGAGCCGCGCGATGTTCGCGGCGACGTCCGAGGCTACTGGGGACTGCGTGTCCTCGAGTCGCGCCTCGAGAGGCAGCCAGTCGAAGATGCCGCTAACCGTCGACGCGGAGGTCGCGTCGTCGTTGTCGGCGCTTTTTCCGCCCTTGCCTATCGTGGCACAGCCTTGGCAAGTGATGAGCGCCGCGACGAAGATGCGGCGAACTTGACGCTTTTCACTCGACGTAAGCATCGGCCTCCACCTCGACCAGCATGTCGGGCGACACCAGGGCCTTCACTTCCACCATCGACGTCACGGGCGGATGATCGCCGAAGACTTCTTGGTGGGCTTTGGCGTACTCGGCGAAGCGCGAGATGTCGGTGACGAAGATCCGCGTCCTGACGATTTGCCGCATCGACACGTCGAGGCCGGCCAAGGCCGCTTCCACGATGGCGAGGCAGCGGACGGTTTGCCGGTAAG
>JAYWBY010000153.1:0-6280 GCA_043781115.1 Pseudomonadota bacterium | reverse complement strand
CACCCTAAAAGGCGAAATCTTTGCGGTCGGGGAATATCCTGCGGGTTTCGTGCCAGGTATTTCGGTCGGGGGGCGGGCCCACCAAAACCGCAGGTTACTAAGCAATATCAGCTTCTTGTCGCCTTTGTTCGCGACCCGATTGCGCTTGACGCTCCTGGCTAAACCATGGTCAAGTCTAGCAAATATTTTGTCATGGTCCTAGGGGCTCGAAGCAGTTCGTGAAAGCGCGCACGCCACAAAAGAAGCTGGAAACGTATCGCTGGTTCTGGGATGCCTTGGACGCCTATTTGGCGAAGAAGAGTCTGAAACAAACGAAGCAGCGCCGCCAGATCGTTGAGCACTTCATCAGTTTGAACAATCACTTGTCCGCGGAAGAGCTGCATGAAGCCGTGCGCAAGGACGGGCTGACCATCGGCCTCGCGACGATTTACCGGACGCTGAATCTCCTCGCCGACGCCGGCTTGGCCGAGCAAAAATCCTTCGGCGAGGGGCGCTTCGTCTACGAAATCAACATGCCCGGCGCCCACCACGATCACTTGATTTGTCTGGACTGCGGCACGGTCATCGAATTCGAGAACGACGAGATCGAAGCGCTACAAGAAAAAGTCGCCCAAGTGCATCAATTCAAACTCACCAGCCACCGGCTAGACCTCCATGGTCATTGCGAAAAGCCGAACTGTGAGCGTCGGCCCAAGGTAAATTGACCGATGGGCCAAATAAGCGTGTTGGCGAGCCTCGCGGCTTGAGGCATACTCCGCGACTGGACCCCCATCGCGACTATCTACCTTATTGGAGTAATGACGATGAATCGGACCGCTTTTGCGTCCATTTGCAGTGCCCTTGGCCTCATGGCCGGGCTCACTTCGGCCCAAGCTTTCGCGCTGCCGCTGGCCGCCACCCATGACGGCGCCCACCTCGCCGCCGCCCCGTCGGATTCGGCTCTTGCCGCCACGGGCGTCGATTTTACCGCGATCATCGCGCTATCTAACTGTTCGGGCTCGCTCGTTCGCTTCAACACGTCGAACGATGGCGACAAAGCCATGGTCCTGACCAACGGTCATTGCTACGAAGGCGGGTTCATCAACGCCGGCACCATCGTCTTGGATCACGCGTCGACTCGCACCTTCCGGCTTTTGAGCTCGAACGGCCAGGCGACCCTGGCGACGCTCCGCGCCGCGCGCGTCATGTACGCGACGATGACCGACACCGACGTCACCCTTTACCGCTTGACCAACACGTTCGCCGAAATCAAGGCGAGCTACGGCGTCGACGCGCTCGTCATCTCGGACCAACGCCCGGCCGCCGGCGCGCCGATCCGCATCGTGTCGGGCTACTGGAAACGCATCTACTCCTGCGCCATCGACGACTTCGTCAATACGCTGAAGGAAGACCAGTGGACGTTCTCCGACTCGATCCGCTTCTCGACCCCGGGCTGCGAAACGATCGGCGGCACCTCCGGCTCGCCCATCATCCATGCCGATAGCCATGAAGTGATCGGCATCAACAACACCGGCAACGAAGACGGTGAACGTTGCACGATGAACAACCCGTGCGAAGTCGACGGCCAAGGCCAAGTGACGGTGCGTCACGGGGCTTCTTACGGCCAGCAGCTGTACAAGTTCTACGGTTGTTTGGATGCGACGAACAACATCAACCTGGCGACGGACGGCTGCGATTTGCCGAAGAACCAGTAAGTCGAATAGTTACGAGAGAGACGCCTCCGGTAGTCAACCGGTCATCCACACATTTGGCGGAAGAGCCAGGAATTCTTACCTCTTAGCCTATTGAGCCTTCGCCTTCGCTCAGGGCGGGCTCTGCCGCTCATCCAACTGGGGCGCGAACTTCCTCAGCTGATCCGTATAGACGTCGCCCGACTTATGAATATGCGGCGCGAGCAAAGCGAAGAACCCGGCGATGATCAGCGATGCTACCACGACCACCGCGATCATTTTGCCGGCGAGGCCCAAGTGGTGCCTCAGGTTGTTGGCTTTGACGCCGCGCGCCACTTCTTGCCGGAGTTCGCCGGCGGCGATCTTCAGGTCGCCCGCGACCTGCGCGAAGGGCGAGAGGGCCGGCATCAAAAGCTCGGCAAGCTGTTCCGTCGGGATCAACTTTTCCTGCGGGGCGGAGCCCTCGAAGTCGGACGGAATAGGCGGCATTTCCGGTTGCGCGGCGACCGCGGCGTTGCCGAAGCTGGCGAGTGCCTGAACGGAGCGCGGGGTCTTCGGCTGCGGAGCCGCTTCGGCTGGCGGCGCGCTGGCGACCGCCGGCGGAGCCATCCGCACCGGCGGCGCGGGGGGCGGTGGCGGGACCACGGTATTGGCGAGTGCAACGGCTTTGTCTAAGGCCGCGAGGCGGACGCTGCCTAGCTCGGGCGTCCGCGTCTCGCCGCGGCCGTCGCTCTTGTCGATGTAGCTGCCGGTCGGGTCGAGCCGAGCCAGGGAGTCGGTGACAATCTTAGTGAGGCTGTGGACGATGGCCTTGCGCTCGACTTGGTCGACGTCCGCAAAATAGCAGTCGGCGACGTGGACGAACGGCGGCGCTTCCGGGTGCGTGTCGTGATAAGTCGCCGTCAACTTCACGTAAGGATGACGACCTATCATGCGGCGGAGCAGCGGCGAGTCGAGCCGGCAGAGCGCGAAGTTGCCGATCGGGAACGGCAGGGCGATCTTGGCCGCCAAGGGGTGCAGGCGATGGAGGCGGGCGGGGAAGGTGACTTCCGCCAGCGAGAACGGGTGTTCCGACATGACGTTGCAGGCGTTCTCGCCGCTCGCCGAATGTTGATCGCGGAGCGGCAAGTAGCGGTTTAAGATCGACTGCGCCAGGTTCTTCGGCAGGCGTTCCATTTGGACGATCTTGCGGCCGGGATGGCGCTTTTGGATCTCGCCCGCGCCGGCGAGCTTGCCGAGGACGACGACGGCCGCCGAGTCGCTGAGGGTTTCGAGCATTTGCTGGAAGCGGACACCGCCCTCGTCGGCGCAAAGCGCCGCTTCGATGAAGACGATGTCGGGCGTGAAGAAGCGGGGCTCGTCGACGATGCTTTGTTTCTGCAAGGCCGTCGAGACGTCGAAGCTTGGGTCGGAAAAGCGCGACAGAAGGTCGGTGCGCATCGCGGTCGACTGAGCGGCGATGAAGATCCGGCAGCGCGGGCCCGGGTCGTGCTCGCGCACGTCCTTTAGCGCCTCGAGAGCCTGCCGGCGGGACGTCTCGGGCACGTTCCACTCGGCGACGATGGCGTCGGAGAAGCGGTAGAGGAGGCGGCTGCGCTGGGTCTCGGTGATCTTCAACGAGATGCTGGTGACGCCAGCGGCTTTGGCGAACGACCCGCCGAGGTTAAGGGTCGCGCCGACCGGCGGCTTGACGCGGCACTCGAGGCGCAGCTTTTTGTCGCTGATCCAAGTGATGCGTGCCGGGACGCTGACAGCGGAGATGTTGTTCAAAGTGATCTGGCCGGTCGGCTGCACGTAATGGACGGGCTTGCCGGCGGTCGCATAGATAAAGCGGGTGAGCCAAAGGCGCTCGTCGATGTTCGACGGGATGATGTCACGGAAGTTGGCGCAGGCCGTCAGGAAGTTGATGCGATCTGAGTGCGCATTCCTAACCATAACCAATTTCGCGCCTTGGATTTCAGAAAGCGTCATGAGAGTCAGGAGAATGCGCTCGGTAACCTTCTCGTCGCCGTCGTCGCTGACGACGATGATCGCCGCCCGGCGCGCGGCGAGTTCCGCCATGAGCGAGTCGAGTGTGGTGAAGAACTGGACGTCATAGCCCTTGTGGCTCAACATCATGGCCCGCTCACGGAGCAGCGGCGTGACGACGTCGGCGATCCAATAAGTGCGGCGTTTTAAGGGTTGAGCGGCCATGCTTTTACGTTTCTCCTCGTTCTCTTACTCGGCATTCATCGGCAAAACCTTATGATGGGATTTTGCCATCCGGCGCACCCCCAAAGACGCACGTTTCCGCAAGTGTCGAAGTATCCAGGACCTCCTCCCTAGACTTGTGGAATAATCCAAAAGCGTCGCCTTGAGTCGGGTGGCCCACCTGTCGAACAATAGAATGATCCTTTGGTTTCTAGGTCTCTATCCACCGCGGGAGCACATCGTGATGGGATTTCTTAAGGGCAAGATCCTCAAGCAGCGCGCCGTCATGGCATTGGCCTTCGCCGCGGCGGGCCTCTCGTTCGCTGGTGAAGCCAGCGCGCTGAACTGCCAGCAGGTGCGCCAGTTGGTCGGCGTCTACTTCAAGATGCACTTCTCCCACCACGACTTCGACGACGAGCTGAGCCGCCGCACCTTCGACGACTTCGTCAAAGCGTGGGATCCCGGCAAGGTCTATTTCTTGAAGAGCGACGTCAAGGAAATGGAAGACAAATACGCGACCAAGCTCGACGACATGATCATGGACTCCGACTGCCATGCGATCGAAGACATCACCAAGACCTACACCAAGCGCTTCAACGAACGCCAAAAAATGATCGACGGCATCATCGACGGCAAGTTCGACTTCACCACCGACGAGTACATGACCATCGACCGCAAGAAGATGGAATACGCGACGACGACGGAAGAGATCGGCGAGCGTTGGCGCCAGCGCATCAAGTTCCAGCTCTTGCAGCTGAAGGGCACCCTCCAGGACTTGGGTAAAGCCAAGGAAAAGCTCCACAAGCGCTACGCTTTGGGCGCCAAGCGCAACAACGAGCTGACCAGCGACGACATGTACGCGGCGTTCCTCAACGCCTTCTCGTCGGGCCTCGACCCGCACTCCGAGTACATGGCGCCGGAGGCTCTCGAGGACTTCCGCATCTCGACTCGCTTGTCGCTCGAGGGCATCGGCGCCGTCTTGCGTAGCGAGGACGGCTTCACGACCATCCAAAGTTTGGTTCCCGGCGGCGCCGCCGCCAACACCGGCAAGGTCAAGGAAGGCGACAAGATCATCGCCGTCGCCCAGGGCGAAGAGACCCCGGTCGACGTCATCGACATGGATCTGCGCGAAGTCGTCAAATTGATCCGCGGCGCCCACTCCACCGAGGTGCGGTTGACGCTAGTCCGCGAGGACAACAGCAAGACCGTGCAGATGGTCGTGCCGATCATCCGCGAGCAGATTCAGCTGAAAGACCGCGCCGCCAAGTCGACGGTCTTCCCCGTCACGGTGCAAGAGCCAGGCGGCCCCCGCGCCATAAAGATCGGCGTCATCGAGCTTCCTTCCTTCTATATGGACTTCGAAGGCCGCCAAAACCACGAGAAGGGCTACAAGAGCTCGTCGGTCGACATGCGCAACGAGATCGAGAGCCTAAAAAAGAAAGGCGTCGACGCCGTCGTCGTCGACCTGCGCTCCAACGGCGGCGGTAGCCTCGACGAATCGATCGACATCGCCGGCCTCTTCTTCGACAAGGGCCCGGTGGTCCAGATCAAAGATACCCGCGGCTCGACCTATGTGCAGAAGGACGAGGACGGCAAGACTGCTTACGCCGGCCCGCTCGTCGTCATGATCAACCGCCAGTCGGCCAGCGCCAGCGAAATCTTCGCCGGCGCCATCCAGGACTACCACCGCGGCCTGATCGTTGGCGACACGCACACCTTCGGCAAGGGCACGGTGCAGAACCTCAATGACATCGACGAGAAGCTCGGCGCCATCAAGGTCACGATCAGCAAGTTCTATCGTCCGTCGGGCGCCAGCACGCAGCTGAAGGGCGTCGAGTCGGACATCGTCCTCCCCGACTTGTTCGACGAGTACGAGATCGGTGAGAAGCACTACGACTACGCGCTGCCCTGGGAGAAGATCCCGGCGTCGGACTACAAAGAGTTCAACCTGGTCAACGACGCCGTCGTCAACCCGCTGAAGGCCGCCAGCAAGGCCCGCGTCCAGTCGGACAAAGGCTTCGAGAAGATCCTCGCCGCGATCAAGGAGTATAAGAGCAGCGAAGAGTCGCGCTCGCGGGTCAGCTTGAAAGAGGATTCGGTCGCCGAGAAGGAGAAGAAGGACAAGGAAGCCAAACTCGCCGCGTCCAAACCCGGCAAGAAGGGCGACAAAAAGGACAAGAAAGACAAAAAGGCCGCCCCTGGCGACGAAGACGAAGACGAAAAAGTGCCGCTCTCCGAGGACTATCAGCTCCAGGAGACGATCCGCATCGCCTCCGACTACGTCCAAGTCCTAGCCAAGCGTCCCCTCGCGAAAGTGACTCTGCCCGACATGGACAAGGTCAGCGTCGCGGACCAACAATCGGACGACAAGAAGAAGGCCGTGAAGGCGCACCAGTAAGACTCGAAAGATTAGTTTGATT
>JAYWBY010000152.1:0-2195 GCA_043781115.1 Pseudomonadota bacterium | reverse complement strand
CGGCCGGGGGTGCGCTAACTTTGGCCGCCGCGATGCCCTTTTCCATTGCGCCAACCATCTCGTTCGTAGCTTGGCGCAGCTTTTCGATACGTCGAATGACCCCAGTCTGAAGCCTGACGAAACCTGCTCGGGCCTGCTCTTGCACCGTTTTCATACCCCGCTCTCCTTTAGTCCGAATAGATTCGTCGACCCTTCGGGTTGATAAGGCCAGGTAACGAGACGCCCAGCCACCGATACGGCCAGTGAAGAAAGATTCCCTTTTCGTTGCGTTGTCTGATCAATGGTCCAGCCCCGAGCACGAGGAGAAGTAGTGCGCACATCGTCCCCCATGAATAAAAGATCACTCCAAACACCAGGATGATCACCAAAGCCGCGAAGCCGTCGCTCAGCTCCCAAAAGTCAAAGATCGTGATGGGCGAATCGATCGTTTGACTAACTTTGACGCCATGTGACTTACGCAGAGGTCCGTAGTCATGCATTGGGGAACCTCAGCTGCCACAAATCAGCTTTGGCGCACCTGAGCCCAATTGACGGAATTAGCAGGCCAAACACGCTGTCGCTGCCGCTGATCTCAAAGAGGTTTTTGACCCAGTGCGGAGCGGTTCCAAAAAGCATGGCACCGATAATGCAAATGATCGCTATGCCGAAGCGCTGCTCTTTCAGTGACCAGGCTGATGACATGATGCAAAGCCCCGCGAGGAGCCGCGCGCCCCATTTGAACAACGCCGTGTCGATCAACCGCAATACCGTGCCGGCCGCTTCTAGCTTGTCGCTCGCATCGACTCCGGGGATGTGGGTCTGTGAGTAAGCCTCAGGCCCGAAAATCAGAGTAAAGATAAAGAGCCCAATGACGAGCAAGAGAGTGATGAGCAGCCAAACCGTGTTGTTATCGTCCCGCGAATGCCATGGCTTGTGGGATTCATCCAGTACAAGTATTCGATCAACTGACATAGGAAACCTCGATTTGTTCTGCAGTCCGTCGCCAAAGGCTGGTGGGATGGCAGAAAAATAGTTTGGTTTCCGCGAACCTTAGGTTCGTAGGAGCTTGGCGTCAGGATCCTGGCTGAAGTGCGCGTAAAATGACGTCTGCGCTCTGATAACCGGAGAGGCGGTAGACGGTCTTGGATTTTAGATCCGCTCTGAGGAGCTGCGGAACGCTTTGGATGTTCTGCTTGTGAATTTCTTCGGCCGTAGCGTACTGCACAGGAATGGCCAACGGCGGACGCGATTCAGCGGGGCCCTGGTCTACCTGGCGACCCTCGATTTGGACTCCGAGCCTTCGCAATTTCTCGATCTCAACCGCCATGCGTCTGCAGTGGGGACATTGTGAGTCAAAATAAAACCGCAGCGCAAAGCGCTGGCTATCGACGGTCAAGGGCGATGCGGTTGGCTCTATGGCTGCCTGGATCGGCGGCGCTGGGCCCGCTTCCCGACTCATCGGCGAATTGTGCGTGAACTCTTGCATTCTCTCATCAAGGCGCCTGGAGATCGCGTTTCGTTTGGCGATGTAGCTGAACCAAAGCCGTAGATTCTCGTCGCTAGGATTGCGCGCAACCTCCATGAACGGTGCAGGAGGAACATAGTCGCCTTCCCTAAAAAACTCGTCGTGCTGAGGGTCAAGGTACTGTTGCCAGTCGAACTGGCTGGCTGGCTTCTTGAGCTTTGAAGTCTCGGCCTGATCTTGCTCTTCAGTCCGCTTTTTGGTTGTCGTCAGATGCTTCCAATACTCGATTCCATCATCGAAATAGGACATCTGGGCGCTGGCGGTGTCAGCAAGAAGGTCCACGGACCAAAGGGCGAGCAGGAGCAGTAGAATCTGTCGCTTATGCATAGGCTGTGACCTCCCTGCAATCAACTTGACCAAGCACCGCTGCGCCGACAAACGTCTGCCCGATGGTTCTGCTACACTTCAGCGCCCGAGACTTGAAGCCGGCGGCGATGGCCGCGTCATCGAGAAATTCGATTAGAGGAATGCGGCCGGTGAGACCACCGAGGCAGTCTTTACAGCCGGAACCTTGGATCCGAAGGTCGATATCGTCGGGAAGGCCATCAAGCCCCAGCTCGTCCGCCTCACCGCGAAACAAATCCTCTACCTCTTTGGGTGCCGGGCACGAACAATTGGCACAGAGGCGCCTTGCTAAGCGTTGGGCAGCTGAAAACCGCAAGTTTGACTCGATCAGGTAAGGTTCAACCCC
>JAYWBY010000151.1:0-6297 GCA_043781115.1 Pseudomonadota bacterium | reverse complement strand
GTTGTTGCCAGGCAGGCCTTGAAGACCTTGCAAACCTTGCAAACCTTGCAAACCTTGCAAACCTTGCAAACCTTGCAAACCTTGCAAACCTTGCAAACCTTGCAAACCTTGCAAACCTTGCAAGCCTTGGGCTCCTTGGATGCCTTGCAGGCCTTGCTCGCCCTTGTCGCCTTTGACGCCGTTCGCGCCAGCTAGGCCCATTTCGCCTTGGTCGCCTTTGTCGCCCTTCGCGCCGGCCATGCCGGCATCGCCGCGGTCGCCTTTATCGCCCTTGACGCCAGCAAGACCCATTTCGCCCTGGTCACCTTTATCGCCCTTCGCGCCGTTTGTGCCGTTTGTGCCGTTTGTGCCGTTTGTGCCGTTAGCTCCGTTCGCGCCAGCCGCGCCGGTGTCGCCGCGATCGCCTTTGTCACCTTTGGCGCCCGCCAGACCCATGTCTCCTTGGTCGCCCTTGTCGCCTTTTGCGCCGACCGTCCCAGGCGCGCCCGCGTCCCCATGATCGCCTTTGTCGCCTTTCGCGCCCGCCAAACCAGGCGCGCCCGCGTCGCCGTGATCACCCTTGTCCCCTTTGTCGCCTTTCGCGCCGGCCATACCAGGCGCGCCCGCGTCGCCTTTGTCGCCAACGTCACCCTTATCGCCTTTGACGCCGTTCGCGCCATTGACGCCATTCGTTCCGTTCATGCCGGCCATTCCCGGCAAGCCGCGTTCGCCCTGATCGCCCTTCATCCCGGGCGCACCGGCGGCTCCCGCCGCGCCAGCGTCACCTTTGTCGCCTTTGTCGCCCTTCGGACCCATCGGCCCTTGTTGGCCCTTCAATCCGGCGTAAAGCGGTACGATCTGCGAATGCGAAGCGCAGCTGAGTTTGACGCCGAGCTGCGCCGTCGGGCGCGAGGCGACGGCGTCGGGAATTGCCACGCTCTTGCCGAGCACGGCGTCGAAACTGCAATCATTGTGCATCACGACTTGCAGGCGCTCGGCGCCCCAGAGCTGCTGGCCCGTCGCTTGGTCGACGATGCTGACCGAGTAATTTTCCATCGTCGAGCAAATGTTCGAATAGCCGCGGCAAGCGCACGACGGCTCCAAATGCACGACTGCCTGGCCGCCGTCGAAACTGGCGCCGGGCCGCCCGCCGTCCGCGGCCTGAGCGATCCGAGGTTCGAAGTCGTCGATTTTGCCGTTGCGGTTGACGTCGAGGCCGATGACCAGAGGTGCGCCGAGTTGCAGGGCAGCGACGTCGTCCTTCGCGACGCGGATGACGCCGTGCGTCCGCACTTCACCGGAGACCGTCTCGCTGCTCAATCCAGACAAATCCAGGGCCAAGTGAACCGGTTTGTTGTCGGCGAGCGGCAGTGCCAGTTGACCGAAGTCATTGGCCCCAATATCGCCGAGCACGACGTCGATCGGGTACCGCGCGACTCGTGGACTTTCCGACGCGTGCGCCTTGAGCGCCCCGAGACTGAGACTAGAAGTCACGGCCAACGCCACACCGGCCACCCGCAAGGATCCCATGAACATAACGTCTCCATCCCAGGAAAGAGAGGAAATACAGTGGGTTTCTCTCCTTCTTTTGTAACACGAGATGGGCTGCACCGACCATTTGGTCGATTTCAAACGTCGCGTTGGCTGACTTGCAACCCGAAAAAGCGGAAGGCCGACGCCACCCTGAAGGCGACGTCGGCCGGATTCGCGAAGTAGAAGCTTAGCGGGTGGTCTTGGTGAACTTGACGCTGAACGCCTTCACCGACGCGCCGGAGTCTTCGCTATTGCAGCCCGAAACGTTTTCGCTCGAAGTAAACGAACCGAACATGACGTCGGCGGTGCCGGTGAACTCGATCGCAGTCGAATGGTCGTGGCGGCAGTATTGGCCGTCGCCATTCATGCCGCCAGGGACTTGTTGATCGTCGAGGCTGGCGCCTTCCTTTTTGTCACCGCCGCCGTCTCCGTCGCGGAAGCTATAGCCCGCGCCGTTCGGCACGAGCTCACTGAGCGCGTAGTTCGCTTTGAGAGATTTCACGCTACCGACTTCGGCATCGGCGCCGTGACCAGTCGGACAGGCGACTTCGTTGGCGACAAACGTGCCGACGTCGACTTGATTCAAGACGATACCGTCGTTGGTGAGGTGCTGGATGTCTCCGGTGCTCATGTCGAAGCCACCGCAGGCTTTGAAGGCCACGCGGCTTTCCCACACGCCGAGGCCGATGACTGAATGATCGCCTTCAGATCCTTTCAGAATGCGGAAGAAGACGGTGGCCGCTTTCTTGCCGCCGTCCATGATGTCGTCTTGGCATTTTGCGAGGTCATCGGCGTTGCCCGTGTCTTGGCATTCCATGTCGTATTCAGCGTTGTGCATGTCGTCGACGTTGATGCCGACGGCCGCGGTCGAAGCTGAGGAGGCGACGACGTCATGAGGAATGACGACGGTGCCGTCGGTGCCAAGGATGAGGGCGCCCAAGTTTACCGAAGCGCCGAGCGACATCGAGGTGGCGCCGCCGCCGAAGCCGTCGGCCGCCGGAGCGATGACGAAACTAGCGACCGTCTGGTTCGTGGCCTTGTCGTTGACGAAGCAGCCGAAGTTGACGTTGGCGGGCAAGGTGACGGCGAAAGCGCCGCCGTCGCCGAATTCGCTGGTGCCGCTGCGCGGGGTGTCTTCAAAGGTGATGCAGAAGAGTTTCAAATCGCTCAGCGTCGCGGCGGTCAATGCCGCGCCGACGCCGAGCGTGCCGGAGATCGTCACGGTCGTCGCTTTGGTGGCGCCGCCGGCGCCGCCGCCAGTCGCCGTGCCGTCAGTCGTATCCGTGGTCTTGTCGTCCGAAGCGTCTTTTTTGCTGCAACCGACCGTCGACAGGGCGAGCGCCAAGCCACCGACCGTGAGCATTTGCCGAGTTTTCAAGATCATCATGGCCTAACCTCCCCATCGTTGTTGAGACCCTTTGGTCTCGGTCGATGCCGGGGATAGGTTAAGACTTTTGAGACTTATATCTTAAATTTCAAAGACTTAATGAGGCGCTTCGGGTCCCCTAAATTCCCTGATCCGTCTGCCCGCCGCAGCCCATGGCGCCTCCTTGGAGGGTCCGGGGGAACTTGTACCAGCCCCATTTTCCCTCGGCGAAGATCTCCATGAAGCCCTTGTCGTCCCAAAGATTCTCCGCGTCGCCGCGCGCCGGGCTGACGCAGCAGTCCGAGTATTGAATGTAAACGTTGCGTCGACCGTTCTCCCAAGTCAGGCCGCTCGGATAAGTCAGGCGACGTTCCTTGCCGGCGCAGAAGCGGACGCCGGCGTCGCTTTTAGTCGCCGTCTCCCAGTAGAGATCCTTATGCACTTCGCGGTCGGTGCCCCAGTCGTCGGACATGCATTTCCGCCAGCACCAGCAAACGTTGTTATAAAACTTTTCGTCCGGCTTCTTCACCGGCTCGGCGACGCCGACCTTGTAGTCATCGACCATGACGCCCGTCGACCAATAATGCCATTTGTCGGCGACGCAAGCGCCGAGCGCCGGCGTGCCGAGGCAGTCGGCCCAAGGGTTGCTCTTGCCGCGGAACGCGTCGGCGATGTAGCCGCTCGATCTGGCGATGAGCGAACAGGCAGCCGAGCCGACCTTGCCGCCGCCGGCCATGCACGCGCCTTCGAGCACGCCGCTGGTCAAATCCGCGAACAACTTGGCGGCCTGCGCGTCGTCGCCGATTTCAAGGCTGGTCGCCAGATCGATCTTGCCGACGACGGCGTCACAGCCGATTTCCTTTACCGTCGAGACGCAGGCCTGCGCCCGCTGCTTGTCGGCCTTCCAAAAATCAGCGCACTCGGCCGTCATGTCTTTGGCCTGGTACCTACCCATCGTCGCTCCGGCGATGCCGGCGCCGACGGCGCACGCCGCCGAAATGATGGCGACGCGTTTTTGGTCGCGCAACCAGGTTTCCGCTTTGCCGATGTTTTGCGTGAAAAGCGACTTCACTTCCGCGGCGGTGGTTTCCGCCAGGGCAGTTTTGATCTGGTCTTTGCCGATGGCCGCGCCGCACTTGACGATGGCGCTGGCGAAGGCATAGCCCTGCGACTTCGTCGCGGCGCGCACCGAATTCTGGATTTTTTCATTTAGTTTTTTCGACGCGTCGTCGACCGCCTTGACGGCGCCGGCGGCGGCCCACACGTTCCGCGAGCAGATTTCCTGCACGATGTCGGCGCCACAGTCGCGCATGCCGGCGGTGTCGTACTTCCCAAGGGCTTGAGCCTTCAGGAAAGCGCCGGCGGCGCCGCAGAGTTTGTCCAATTGAGCGGTGGAAAGGGCGACGCCGGACGCGACGGCGCCTCGGCAAAAAAGGTTGTCGATGCCCATCGCGGCGCAAATTTCGGAGCTGGCCACGGGCGTCGCCGGCGCTTGGTCATCGGCAAGGCCGAGGCCCGCCGCCGCGCCCGAGCCCGCCATGGTCGAGGGGTCGCAGTTTTTCAACTGG
Organism: Pseudomonadota bacterium; assembly: GCA_043781115.1. GTDB lineage: Bacteria > Bdellovibrionota_B > Oligoflexia > Oligoflexales > CAIYRB01 > CAIYRB01. Next base: position 1,851 of record JAYWBY010000151.1, on the reverse strand, counting down.
TTGAACTTGGCTTCGAGGTCGTCGGCGCGACCCGGCGCCGTCAAGCTGTCGCATTCAGGGTCGTCTTCAGCCGGAAACTTGGCGCCGGCGTCGACGCTGGCCGTGTCGTCGGGACCCATCGGGTCGACGACCGAACCCGGCGGCGGCATGGATCCGGCTTTGGCGAGCGTCGCCCGCCTGCTGCCGCAGATTCGCGCTTTCGGCACGAGCAGCGCGAAAATCCCGGCCTCGCGGTTGAAGACCTCGGCGTAAGCTTCCGCGAACGACTGGCCGCGCTCGGTGACGTGCTGGGTGGCCTCGTCTTTCACCAGGCGGCAAACGTCTAGGCCGGCGTATTCCGGTTTTTCGAATTCGGCGACGTTGGACGACGGCGCGTTGGTCTTGCAGCTGAGGGCAGCCACGGCAAAAAACGGCATGGCCATGGCGCGGAGCGCGAGCCTCGAAACCATCGGCTTCTCCTTGGGGCGGTAGCGGTCTTATGGACGGTCTACCGTCATTTTATCACCCCGCGGTGTCCCAAAACAGGGGGGCCGGCAAAGGGAAGGTCAGCCCGGGAGGTGTGTAACGGTCGGCTTTGTAGCTCTCCATGGTGCCGATCGAGTTGGACACGCAGGACCCGCCCACCGTCGTATACGACCCCAAGGTTTTCGCGCCTAGGTCGGGGCTGTGCCGGCCAGCAACCCAAGTGCCACCTTGGCCGTCGAGGACCAGGAGGTTTAGCCAGCGTTTGTCATAGACATAGCAGGCTCCCGAGCAGTCGCTGGCTTCATACAGGCAGAAGAACTCCAGCAGTGGCTCGAGCTCGCCCGAGTCCCGGTTGATCATCGCATAGTGGTGGTCGCTCAAGACGACCTGGGCGATGCCGTCGGTGTCGTCATGGAGTTTGACACCGATTTGCCGGTTTTCCGCGTCGAAAAGCACGACGCCTCCGGTCTGCCCGGGGGCGCCGTTGCCTCCAGACGAGCCGTTGACGCCATTGGTCCCGTTCGTGCCATCGGCTCCTGCGGCACCCGCCGGTCCCGCTGGTCCGCTGCCGCCAGGCTGGACGACGACGGGAATGCTATTGGCGTTGCCGGCCGCCTCGCCGGAGGGGGTAACAGTCGTTTTGCCGTCGTCACCGTCATTCTTGGTATGCTTGCTAAAGCGTCCGCAGCCAGCTATCGCCACGGTGAGGCCAAGAGCCCATTGCCAACGCATGACCAAATCCTCCAAAAGGCGGCGCGCCTTGCTTGGGGATTCGGAGACTAGCGACTGATCTTTAGGGAATTCTCCGGGGATAGGCCCCGGAGATTCGAGAGCAGGGATTTATAGTCAATGGAAACCGGCTATTAATGGCCAGCGGCGGACTTCACGATCGTGGCCGAAAGAATCTTGATGTCGGCAACTGGCACGTCGCCCATCCCGGCCTTCATGCCGGTTTTCACTTTCGCGATCTTGTCGACCACGTCCATGCCTTCCACGACTTTGCCGAAGACCGCGTAGCCGTGGCCGTCCGGATTCGGGAAGTTCAGGCGGTCGTTGTTGACCAAGTTGATGAAGAACTGCGCCGTGGCGCTGTTCGGATCAGGCGTGCGCGCCATGGCTACGGTGCCCCGGTCGTTCTTCAAGCCGTTCTTGCCTTCGTTGACGATGGCGGCCTTCGTCGGTTTTTCGCTGAGCTTGTCGCCGTCGGCGGTGAAGCCGCCGCCTTGGATCATGAAGCCGTCGATGACGCGGTGAAAGACGGTGCCGTCATAGAATTTGTCCGCGACGTAGCCAACAAAGTTCTTGGCCGAGACCGGCGCGTTCTTGTCGTCGAGTTCGATCTTCAGCGTGCCTTCGCTCGTCTTGATTTCGACGACCGTACCGGAA
>JAYWBY010000150.1:0-6297 GCA_043781115.1 Pseudomonadota bacterium | reverse complement strand
CTCGAAGGCCAATTCATCGGCGACATCAATCGCACGGCGATGCAGGCGACCAAGGTCGCGCACTTCGACGGCGGCGTCCCCTGTCTGTCGCTCAGCGTACCGCGCCTCGACGAGCAAGGCCTGGGCTCGCTCTTGGCCTTCTTCGAGACGGCGTGCGCCGTCAGCGGCGCGCTGCTTGGCGTCAACCCGTTCGATCAACCGGGCGTCGAAGCCTACAAAAGGAACCTCTTCGGCCTACTCGGCAAACCAGGGTTCGAGGCCCTCGGTGTGGAGCTGCGCCGGAGGCTCTGAGTCCTCCGGTCGCTAATTCGCCATCAAGTTCGTCGCGCCCTGGTGCTCTAAGACCTCGTGGCCGAAGCCGTCGGTGCCGATGATCTGCAATTCGCCCGAGTAATAGCTCAAAACGTTGTGCAGGCGATTCGGGTAGAGTTCGAAGCGCAAGACCCGGCCTTTGACGTCGGTGGGCCCGAGCAGCGAGAACGCGTCGCCGCTACCCGGCTGATGGTTCTCCGCCAAGCGAAAGCCAAAAGGTTCGGCATTGTCGAGCGAAGTTTCGAGGACGATCTTGCCGGTCCCCGGGTCGTGCGCAGCGTGCGACGACGGATTCGTTTCGACAAGCAGAGAGTCGGCCCCGTCTTCAGGGCAGGGAAGCTCGTTCGTCGTCTGGGCGTCAAGGCAGAGTTCCGCTGGTGCGCTGGCGCCCGAAAGATGCAGAGTCACGCGGAACCCCGCCGTGTCGGCAAGCGGCTCGACGTCGAACGATGAATCGATCCACAAAGCCTCTCCGACCCCGTCCGCGGATGCCGCAATGGCGCCCGCACTCAGCGCATTCGTGTAGGCCAGGAAGAGGCCGTCCGCTTCCGCTTCCTTGTCTTTCAGGCCGTTGGCGGCGTCGGTTCGCTCCCCCGCGAGGTCTTTGAGCCGTGCGCGATCCGCCGGGCTGATTGCGGCAAAAAGCGGTTGGAACGATGGCCGGGCTTTCGCCAGCGATAGGCTTGCCGGCTCGGGCAGGGCTACCGTGGGACGATTAAACAGGTAGTCGCTTGAGCTGGCGGCGCCGGACGGGCGTTCGGCCAGGACCTGCACGTCGGCATGGAGCGACCTCAAACGCTCCTCCGCGTCCGCCGGCAAATCGGCGTGCAACGACAGCTTCAGCGCCGGCGGCGTCGTCGCGACCTTGCCGTCCTCCATCGCCGAAACGAGCATGGCCGGCGAAGCGTCGGCCAACGCCAGCTCGGGCGCCTCCGTGGGCGTGCCGCCATTCGGGACGAAGGCGTCCTTGTATTCGCGTCCGAGCACCGAGCTGACGCGGAGCTTGTCTTGTGCTAACGCGGCGTTGACCAATTTCGGCGCGTTGTCGCTGGTCAAGACGGCGAGTAGCGTGCCGTCGTCGACCCAAGCGGCGATCTTGGTCTGCTTCACTTCGTCCGGTTTCAAATCGAAGGCGCCGGCGTAGCGGCCAGCGAAATAGCTCGTTTTCAACACCCCCTCGCGCCAAAGACACCTAAAATAGCTTTGCCCGGCGGGCGCCGCGGCGCAGCTCGGGCCGGCGAACAGGCCGCGCTGTTCGAAGAACGGTTCGCAGAGAATCAACGGCGTCGGTCGCTGGTTGTAAGTCGAGGTCGCCAAGGGGCTCGTCGCCAGCTCCCAGATCTTGGCTTCGCAGTAGCGGCCGAAGACCGCTTCGGCGTGCGCCCGGTCGACGTGCTCGGCCAAGACGCGGGCCTTGCCGAGCGCGTCCCATTGGTCGCCGATCCAATGACGGGCGGTGTCTTCCGTTGCTTGCCTCGCGGCGTCCGACTGCCGCGCCTGGCGTTCGGCCTTCTGCAGCTCCACCTCGAGGTTCGCGACCTGGTCGAGGCGCGGCCTGATTTCCGCGATCTTGAACGCTAGCCACGCGGCTTTGGCTTCTCTCGTCTTAGTCACCGATTGGACGACGGGGTTGAGCCCTTGGGCGGTGACGCCTGGAGCGAAGAGCATCGTCGAGCCTTGAAAGGACGACGGCGCTGCCTGGGAAAAGGCGTCGGCGGTGGTGTCGTAGCCGGGTAAATCGAGCTGATAAGTCGGCTGAACGCGCGCGGGCGCGACGCGGCCGCTGCAGCCGGCGGCCCCCAGCAGGCTCGCCGCGGCGAGAAACCCCCTAAGACTAAGCATTTTACTCTCCGACGAACGCGTGATGCATGGTTTGCATGACTGCCAGCTCACCCTTGGTCTCGGGCTCGATGTTGGCCGGCAAATCGTTGTCCGTTTGGCGCTCGGTAATTTCGGTGATAGTCGAGGCCAAGAGCATTTGCCCTTCCGGTTCGCGGTGGAGCAAGTTCAGCGCTTCGGCTTTGTGGCGGTAGTTCCGGTAGTAGTCGGCCCCTTGGTTCGGGTCGCCCGGAAAGGCACGGGAGCGCAGGGCGCGGTCGGCCATGTCGAGCGCCTTGGCGCCGTTAGGCAGGCCGTCGCGGATCAGCGAAGCCAGCGGGTTGCTGTAGATCGCCGACAGCGCGCGATTCATGCCGCCGCCTTGGTAGCGCAGGTCGATGTTGAGCTCCGGCTTGATCTCGAGGTTGGCGTCGACCAGGTTGTTGAAATAGGTCTTGATCGCCGACAGCTCGGCCAGGCGCTGAATCGTCGAGGCGTACTTCAACCAAAGCGCCGTACAGGAGATGCGCCAAAAGGCATGGACGGTAATCTGGTCCGCTTGGCCTTCGAGCTTGGCGGCCGTCTTCCGGCATTCGTCGAAGATTTGGGCTTTGCGCGCATAGTTGGCCGTGGCATCCGGGATCAGGTAAGTGCCTTCGTAGGTGGCGAGCATGCCGATTTGCTGAACGGCGTACGCCAAATCGGCGCCCGAGACGGTCGGGAGGATGCGAAGGTACTCGGCGCGGGCGGCCGCGACGTTGGCGGCGTTGTTGTCTCTTTGGGCGAAAAGCGCGTCGGCTTGGTTGAAGACGCCCGCGGCGTTGGCCGGGACGGAGGCTAGGGCTAAGGTCAAGGCCACGCTGAGGCAAGCGGCTCGTTTCGTCAAAGTTCTCATGGATATCCCCTTTAATTGGACACGGAAATTGTAGCTACGAGGTTTGAATTTGGCCTAGCATAGTTCTGGGTGGAGGCTCATGCAACCCAAAATGGGGTAAGTATCCGATGAATGAGACTATTTTCGACAAAATCCTGGCCAAGCAGATCCCCGCCGACATCGTCTACGAAGACGATTGGGCGCTGGCTTTCCGCGACATCACGCCGCAGGCCCCCGTGCACGTCTTGGTCATCCCGAAAAGCAAGGTCGCCCGCTTCGCCGACCTCGGCGAGCTCGACTCCGACACTGTCGGGCAGTTCTTCAAAAGTGTCGGCAAGGCGGCCGAGAAGCTTCGCCTCGACGGCAACGGTTACCGTGTAGTGATCAACAACGGCAAGGACGCGCAGCAGACGGTCGAATACCTCCACGCCCATATACTGGGCGGGAGGGGGATGTCCTGGCCTCCCGGATAACTTGCCGGCCGTTCCCTGGTTCAGAGATTTAGAGATTCTTTGAAAATCCGGCTGGCCGTCTTCTGCAGTTCAAAGAAAGAGGAATGTCTGAACCAGGGAACGGCCGGAGCTAGAAATCTTTGAGGATCCCGACGGCCACGGCCATGCGCATACTGTCCGCCCACACTTCGCGGACGAACGTCGCGTCGATCTCGGAGAAGTTCAAGGCCATGCCCATGCCGACGAACGGCAGGACTCGCATGTGGTCGAAACCCGGCAGCAGCACTCGTGCGATGCTCAAATCATTGACTTCGCCGACGTCGACGAGCGTCTGGCGCGTGTCGTAACCGTAGTGCTCTAGGCCGGAGTGCGTGAAAGGGCCGGCGGCGGCGGGGCGGGCGTTTAAGCCGGCCGCGGCGAGCATCAACCCGGCAAAGGCGACGAGACGGAGTTTGGTCTTGGCTTTCGTGGGACGTTTCGAGGGCTGCGGCATCGTGCCCGCCGACTTCTGCATGCGCGCCGCGGCGTCGCTAACGCCAGAGAGGAAGGAGCGCGTGTCGCGGACGCTCTTCTCGACGGCTTCCGCCCCAAAGAGGTCGACGGCGCCTTCGGTGACCATGCTCGCGAACACCGCTTGAGTCAAAATGCTGGCACCGGCCTGCCGGCGAAAGGCTTCGGTGTCTAAACCGAGGGCCGCCATCGCGGGCATGAGCTGCTCGCGAGAATAACTAATGTAATCGGTCTGGCCGACCGGGCGGAGGCTCCAGGAACTCGGGCGCGCCTCGCGGCGCCAGGCGATCTCGGCCGAGCCCTCTTTTGCGAGGTACGGCACTCGCCAATAAAGTTTTTCGTCGAGGCAAAGGCGATCGAGGAAGTCGAGAATCTTGTCCATTCAGCATCAGCTCCAGCATGATCCGCTACGGCAGGGTCCGAGGCGGGCTGGAGCAAGAATTCTGCCAGACACCTTATCTATTTTTATCCATTGAAATCAAGATATTAGGTTGCGATGCTTAGGCGGGTCATGTCCAAGGATCAGCCACGTCTCAATCGTGGCGGGCGGACTTCAGGAACGAGTCCCGGACTGCGGCGAGTCGCTCACCGACTTCACTCATCGTCTGATTCATGATGTCTAGTTCCCAAGTGTCGCCCTTCAGGTGGTTCCTGAGGTCGGTCACCCAACGGGTCAAGTCGTCGATGAACTTGGCTCCGTCGTCGCCCATCTGGTCGTTGAAGATCTTCAGCGACGCATCGAGCCAGGCCTTGTCGTCTTTGTCCAAGAGATTCACGAGATTATTGAGGCGTTTCGTCGCCTCTGTTTCCTGCCAGCCGCCGGCGATGCGGAAGGGGAAATTAGAATCGTCCTTCTTGTGCAGCCAAATCTTCGACCGGTTGCCGAGGTTCACGACCATGAAATCGGCGGGATCGGCACCGTGGAAACCATCTGGGCGCTTCCAAATGACATGCATGTCTCATCCTCCCGCAGCCGACCAGGCAATTCAGAACGGCGATTTTAACATGCAGTTTATATTGCGACTACCGCGTTCTTGCAAGGTCGGGCGTTCCCCGCTAGAGTCGCAGCGCAATTGAAAAAGCAGGAGCATCCCATGGGCTTACCGCTAGTCGATTACCATAGCCTTGAACACTACGTGAACGATCTCGACCGCGCCGAGCTGTACTACAAGCAGAAGCTCGGCTTCAAGCGCATCGGCACCTCGACGGCGGAAGCGACGGCCCGCGATGGCATGCAACGCCTGGTCCTCGCCGGCGGAAAAAACGTCCACGTCATCCTGACCAAGCCCCTCCAGGACTGGTCCGTCGCGGCCCTCTATCTGAAGTTGCACCCGGAAGGCATTGGCTTTCTGAACTTCCGCGTCTCAAACCTCGACAAGGCGGTCAGTTACTTGAAGCCGCGCAAGGCGACGTTCCTCTACGAACCGCAATCGACCTCCGATGCGAACGGCACGATCACGCAGAGCGCGATCGCGACGGCGCTCGACGACGTCAATTACCGGCTCATCGACGATTCGAAGTACAAGGGCTTCGGTCCGACGTTCAAGATGGACCAACCAGCCGGCAGCTACGAGTCGCCTTTCGGCTTCCAGTCGTTCGATCACTTGACGGCCAACGTCCGCGCGCTCCAACCCTTGTCGAGCTTCTACCGCGACGTCCTGGGTTTCGAGCTTTTCTGGGAGATCGAATTCCACACCAACGACGTCAACCCGTCGCTGCCGGTCGGCAGCGGTCTCTACTCCGAAGTGTTCTGGCACCGCGAGTCGGGCATCAAGTTCGCGAATAACGAGCCCATTGCGCCGCACTTCCGCAACAGCCAGATCGACATCTATTGCCGAGACAACCGCGGCTCGGGCGTCCAGCACATTGCGCTGAGTTGCCCCAACATCCTAGAGACCATGGAACTCGTCCACAAAAACGGCGGCAAGTTCCTCGAGGCCCCCGACAGCTACTACGCGCGAGTCCCCGACCGTTTGGCCAAGGCCGGCTTCAAAGGCAAAATCAAGGAAGACATGGCCCAGCTGTCGAAGAACGACATCTTGATCGACGGCTGCGAGAAGGGCTACCTCTTGCAGATTTTCGCCCACGAAATGGCGCGTCAGCACGGCGACGCCGGCGCTGGTCCGCTCTTCTACGAGATCATCCAGCGCGCGGGCGACGAGGGTTTCGGGGCAGGCAACTTCCGGGCGCTGTTCGAGACCATCGAGATCGACCAAGTGGCGATGAAGAAGGTTGCGAATAAGTTGCCGCTGGAATTGATTTAGTCCTTTAATTCGGGACACCCGACGTAATCGAATTTCGCTAATTCGATTACGTCGGGTGTCCTGAATT
>JAYWBY010000149.1:0-6308 GCA_043781115.1 Pseudomonadota bacterium | reverse complement strand
GCGTCAACCTCACCGCTTACACGCGCACCGACGGTCAAAACGAACCGGGCTACATCGCTTTCACGGACACCGGTATCAAGTTGTTGGTGAAGATCGGGCTTCAGGTGAGTACCGATGGCACCACCTACGCCGCCTTGAACTAGCCCAACTCAAGCCGGCAAGTGCGAGCCGATCAGATTCGCGACTGCGGTCAGTTCCGCCAACTCCGCGGCGCTAAATTCATAGGCCACGGCCTTGGCGACTCCCAGCGTGCCGCGCAGCTTCCCATCGACCAGGGATGGAGCGGTCGCGGCGCCTTCGACGCGCGCGTCTTTCGCGCCGGGTTTGACGACTCCACTGGCGTCCGTCTGCAGGTTGCAGACTTGGACCGCTTCGCGGCAGAAGGCGGCGATGCCGGCCATGCCTTTGCCGACCGGAATGATTTGGATCTTCTCGACGACGACGGGAGGCAATCCTTGTTGGACTTTCAAGGCCAGATGTCCGGTGGCTGCATCGACGCCGTGGAGCGTGCCGACGACGCAATCAAAGTGGCGAACGACCGTACTCAGGATTTCCTGAAGCGACGCGGGGCCGGTGCCGGCGTCGGCCAACTTCTTCTCGACGGTCGCCAGCAGTGTCGATTTCGTATTCGTCATTTGCTAGTTCCTCACAGTCCCAGTTTCTTGAAGAAGCCGCCGCCGCTCGTCTCTTCGCCGGAAATCGCCGCGTATTTCTCCAGCAGCTCGCGCTGCTCCTTGTTCAGCTTTTTTGGGACGGAGACTTCCAACTGCACGTGCAGGTCGCCCTTGCCGACGCCTTTCAGATGCGGCACGCCCGCTCCCGGGATCGTCAACCGGTGGCCAAATTGCGCGCCGGTCGGCACCTCGACGGTGCGTTCGCCCTCGAGCGTCGGTACCGTCAGCTTGCAGCCGAGGGCTGCTTGCGCGATGCCTATGCGCCGCGTCAAAATCAGATCGTCGCCGTCGCGCTCGAACTCTTTCGATTCCTTGACGTGCAGGACGACGTAAAGATCGCCCGCCGGACCGCCGCCGACTCCGCCCTCGCCCTCGCCGCCAACGCGGAGCCTAAGTCCCGTGTCGACGCCAGCGGGAATCTTCACCGACAGCTTCTTGCGTTCCATCGTGATGCCGCGACCTTGGCAGGCCTTGCACGGCTTGGTGATCTGCTCGCCCAAGCCTCGGCACGTCGGGCACGCGGTCTGCACGGCGAAAAAGCCTTGGCTCCGCCGGACTTGACCGACGCCGCCGCAGGTTTTGCAGGTCGCCTTGCCGCCTGCTTCGGCGCGCGAACCTTCGCACGTGCCGCATTCACCGGCCCGTTCGAATTCCAGCTCTTTCTCGATGCCGAAGACCGCTTGCTCGAAGTCCAGCGTCAAGTCGTAACGCAGGTCGGCGCCGCGGCGCGCCCTACCGCCGCCGGCTCCGCCACCGCTGAACCCAAAGAACTCCTCGAAGATCGAGCCGAAGCTCGAGAAGATGTCGCCGACGTCTTGGAAGCCTTGGAAGCCTTGGCCCGAGAGACCCTGGTGGCCAAAGCGGTCATAAGTGGCGCGTTTTTGCGCGTCGCTCAAGACTTCGTAGGCCTCCGACGCCTCCTTGAAGAACGCCTCGGCCTCCTGGTTGCCGGGGTTCCGGTCGGGGTGATACTTCAGCGCCGCCTTGCGGTAGGCCGCCTTGATCTCGCCGTCGTTCGCCGTCTTTTCGACGGCCAAAATTTCGTAATAGTCGCGCTTAGTCGCCATGGTCTTCCGGCTCAAGAGTCTTTGTAGCTTTGCTCGTCGCTGGGAAATACGCCGGACTTGACGTCCCGGTCATAGGCGCTCACCGCGTCCCTCACGACCTTGCTCAGGTTGGCGTATTTTTTCAGGAACTTCGGATTGAATTCGTCGTCGAAGCCGAGGATATCGTGAAGGACGAGGACTTGGCCATCGCATTTCGGTCCCGCACCGATGCCGATCGTGGGCACCGTCACCGCCTGGGTGACGCGCGCCGCCAAGTCGGCCGGGACCTTCTCTAGCACGATGGAGAACACGCCCGCGTCTACCAACGCCTTGGCGTCGTCGAGCAGCGCCTTGCCGGCGGCGTCGCCCCGCCCTTGGACTCCGTAACCACCCATGGCATGCACGCTCTGCGGCGTCAGCCCAAGATGGCCCATCACGGGAATCCCCGCTTGGACCATCGCCTTGACCTGCGGCGCGATAGCGCGACCGCCCTCGACCTTCACGCCCTGAGCTCCGCCCTCCTGGATCAAGCGGCCGGCGTTGGTCAACGCCTGTTCGACCGAAAGGTTGTAACTCAAGAACGGCATGTCGGCGCAAAGGAACGGCTTGGTCAGCACCCGGGCCACGGCCTTGGTGTGATGAAGAACGTCGGCGATCGTCACCGGGATCGTGCTGTCGTAGCCGAGGATGACGTTGCCCAAACTGTCGCCGACGAGCACGATGTCGAGCGCGGTCTGGTCGATCAAGCGCGCGAAGGCGCTGTCATAACAAGTGATCACGGACAAGCGCCGCTTTTCCGCCTTCGCCTTGAGAATCTGGCTGACGGTGATCGCCGATTTTTCCGTGTACCTGCTCAATGCTTGCTCCCAATCAGAAAGGGTCTGGTCACGGAATTCGCCGCCGCGGCCAAGCCTTCGGGCGGTCCCTGGTAGACCAGCGTGCCGCCCTCCGCCGCAGCTTCCGGACCTATTTCTATCAGCCAGTCCGCAAAGCGCAAGACCCCTAGGTGGTGCTCGACCACGATCAGGGTGTGCCCTCGGTCGGCAAGTCCCCGAAGTTGCACCAGCAAATGCAGGACGTCGGCGTCGCTGAGACCGGTCGTCGGTTCGTCGAAAATCAAGATTTGAGGCGTCGTTTCCCGGACTTCGCGCATCAGATTGAGCAGCTTTAAACGCTGCGCCTCGCCACCGGAAAAGCTGTTCGTGCCCTGCCCGAGCGTAATGTAGCCCATGCCCATACCGATCACGGCGTCGCAAGCCCTAACGACGGCCGGCCTGTCGAAGAAGAAGGCGCGCGCCTCGCTGACGGTCAACTTCAAAAGCTCCGTCAGGTTCTTGCCGCGCAGCTCGATGGCGAGCACGGTGTCACCAAAGCGCCGGCCGTTGCACGCCGGGCAGGTGATGCTCATTTCACCGAGGAACGATAGGTCCTCGACCACCTGACCGAGGCCGCGGCAAGTCTCGCAGCGGCCGCCGGCCGTGTTGAAGCTGAACGAACCGGGGGTCAACCCGAGTTTGGTCGCCATCGGCTCAGCCGCGAAGAGCTTGCGGATTTCGTCCATGATGCCGAGATAGGTCGCGATGTTCGAACGAGTGCTCCGGCCGAGCCCTGCTTGGCTGACGAGCATGACTTCGCCGTGTTCTTTGATGACCGCGGTCGGCCCGATCGACGCGGCGACGGGCCGCAAGGCCGCGGCACGATCGCTCGGCTGGCCAAGGGCCTTGGCCACCAGCGGATAAAACGTGTGCTGGATCAGGCTAGTCTTGCCGCTACCACTGACACCGCACACCGCCGTGATGCGACCCACGGGGATTTTGACGTCGATGTCTTTCAAATTGTGAGTCTTGGCACCCTTGAGTTCGATGAAGCGCGTCGGCGCCGGCAATGGCGCGCGTCCCGGTAGCACGACCGGCGCGTAGTCCGTCGGCGGCCCCGCGCGGACGACGCGACCTCCTTCGTGACCCGCGAGCGGTCCGATCTCGATCAAATGATCGGCGCCGGCGATCAACCGCCGCTCGTGCTCGACCAAGACCACGGTGTTGCCTTGGTCCCGGAGTTCCCGGATGACCTCCAGCAAATTTGCGCTGTCGCGCGCATGCAAGCCGGCGCTCGGTTCGTCGAGGCAAAAGAGCGTGTCGGTCAAAGCGCTGCCGAGGCAGCGCGCCATATTAATGCGCTGCAATTCCCCGCCCGACAGCGTCCGCGAAGGTCGATTCAAGGTCAAATACGCAACGCCGATCTTTAGCAGGAATTTCAGGCGTGCCCTTGCTTCCTCCAAAGCCTCGACGACGCCCAACACGCCCGACTCGCTCGGCGCGTGCGGATCGCCCGCCAATTTTTCGAGCCAACCGTTGAGCGCGCCGATCGAAAGGTCGCAAGCTTCGGCTATGTTCAAGCCCTGGAGCTTGCACGCCAACGCTTTTTCGTTCAAGCGGTTGCCGTGGCACACGGTGCACAGTTCGTACTTTCTGAATCGCGACGCATGGATCCGGTAGTGGGCCTTATATTTCTTCGAGTCGAGATAGGCGAAGAAGCCGAGGATGCCGTCGAACTCGCGGCCCTCGCCGTTAAGCAACCACTGCCACTGGCTCTCGGAATATTCCGAGAACTTTAGGTCGAACGGCACGCCGTTGCGCTTGGCGCTGGTCTTGGCCCACGAATAGTATTCGGCGAATTTGCCGAAGTTCCACGGCGCGACCCCTTGTTCGGCCAACGACTTGTCGCGCTTAGGCACAATCTTGTCGAAGTCGAGCTCGGCGGCGTAGCCGAAGCCCTGGCAGGTCGAGCAGGCGCCGAGCGGATGATTGAACGAAAGGAGCGCCGTGCTCGGCTCGAGGTATTCGAGCCCGCAGCGAGGACAGTCGAGGCCTTGCGAATATTTGCGCTCCGCCGCTAAGTCGCCGCCCTCTTCCAGCAGCACGAGCTGGCCGCGCCCGACTTTGAAGCCAAGCTGCAGCGATTCCTTGAAACGGCCCGCGCCCTCCGCCGACAACGTCAAACGATCGACGATGACCGAGGCGCCTTTCAGATCAGCGGCCTTGGCGTCCGTCAGCTTCAGCACCGCCGGCTTTTTCTCTCCGGCGCCCGCGGTCATGATTCGAGTAAAGCCTTGGGCTTCGAGCTGAGCCTTTAACTCTTTGACTTGGACCTTGCCCCAGCGCTCGAGCGGCGCGGCGACGAGCACCTTTTTACCCGCGAGCTCGGCTAGCGCTTCCGTCGCGACGGACTCGGGATGGTCGCGGCGAATCGGCTGACCGCAGCGCACGCAGTGGATCGTCGACAAGTGGGCGAAGAGGATCCGCAGCAGGTCGGTAAGTTCGGTCGCGGTGCCGACCGTCGACCGACTGGTTGCGACGCTTTGCCCTTGGCGCACGGCGATCGCCGGCGGCAGATTTTCGACCTCGGCGACGTCCGGCTTCGGCAGCGCTTTCATGTATTGCCGGGCGAAGCTCGACAAACTCTCGACGTAACGCCGGTAAGCCTCGCCGTACAGCGTGTCGAAAACGAGCGAACTCTTGCCCGACCCTGAAACACCGGTTACGACGGTGATTTGGCCTATCGGGAACGAGCAGTCAATGCTCTTCAGATTATTTGTGGCGACCCCTCTCAATTCGACTTGAGGGGTCGGCGTGTCACTCATGGAATCCTCGGCATCTCTGGCGGCAAGACCTGCTGACGCGAGGCGCGCCGTCCGTTATACTTCAGGCAGGACTGGTAAGTAAAAGAGGTAAGATCGATGCAACCACCGCATTATGTTGGTTCGTCCGCCGCGCGCCTGATCGTCGCGATGATGGTCTTCGTCGTCGGTGTCGTCGCCGCCGTCTTCCTGCTCACTGGCTCGCCGCGCCTTACCGCAGAAAAATCGGGCAAAAACAAACCGTTAGCGCCCGACGCGGCAACCGAAGCAAAGAGCGCGGACCATGAATTTTTCTACGATGTCGTCGGCCAGGCCCCGGCCGAATTCGGCGAGTCGACGGAGGCCGAACCGAAGACCCTCGGGCCGAAGCTCAGCTACACCCTGGAAATCAAGGTGGCGACGAGCAAGGAAGAGGCCGAACAGCTGATCGATCTCTTGCACGACCAGGGGGTCGACGCCTACTACACGCCTATGACCCGCGCCGGCAAAGTCGTCTACCGGGTTCGTCGAGGAATTTTCAAACGGCAGCAGGACGCCAACCGGGCCATGGCGTCGCTGAAGAGTGAGCACAACCTCACCACGCGAGTCGTTAAGCTGCAGTAGCACTTAGACTTTCTGGAAGCCTCCAAAAAGACTCAGGTTTTGCCGACGCAGTGCCGATAAGAGTGGATCAAGGGCGGCTCGGCCGTCCCTCTTGGAGGCTTCTGCATGTCGCTCGCGAAAGCGCCCCTTTGGTGCCTTCTGGTCGCCGCATCTCTGGCGCCGGGCCTGGTCGCCGCCAAAGCCCAAGCCGCGGATTCGTCGTCTCGCGTTCTAGCGGTCGGCGACAACCTCTCGGTGGACCCGCGCCTCGCGCCGCTTCAGTACGCCGAGGCCGACGCCGAGAAGTTCGCCCGCGCCGTGGCTGCCGCCGGCGACTCGCCGACCGTCGAGGTCGAGCGGTCGCCGACC
>JAYWBY010000148.1:0-16406 GCA_043781115.1 Pseudomonadota bacterium | reverse complement strand
GACGCTCTTCAACGGCGGCGGCTGGTACTACGTCGAGAAGAAGACGATGGCCTTCGGCTCGTTGTCGATGCTGGCCTCTTCGGCTTACCTCGACATGCCGCAGCTGCGCCTCCTGCAAGAAGGTTCGTTCAACGACAACTCGGCGGTCGATTGGAGTCTGAAACGCCTCGACAGCCAACGCCAGGTGTACAGCTATTTTGCCGCCCTTTCGAATTTGGTGCGGGACAACCCGGCGTTCGCCTTCTCGAACTATCGGCAAGACGTCGAAAACCACACCGACACCAACGACGGTCACCGGATCATCTCGTTGAAGCGCCGCGACGCCCAGACCGGCAAGCAGTACTTCGCCTTGATCAACTTGGGCCATGTGGGCATCGAAAACTACCGCTTCGGTGTCGACGCCTCCGGCACGATGAAGGTGCTCCTCAACAGCGACAACAAGGCGTTCGGCGGCGCGGGGGACTTGGAGAAACGCAACCCGAGTGGCCAACTGTCCGTGGATGGTCCGGGCCTTCACGGCAAATCGTCCTCCGTTTCGGTGCCGTACCTGGCGCCGTATGCAACCGTCTTGATGGAAAACCATTGATGGAAAACCGGTGATGGAAGCCCGGTGACCTGAAGCGAGCGTTTCGTGAACCGAACTTGGATCATCCGCGGTGCCATCGCCATCTCTATAGGGGTCTTCCTGATAGTGATGTTTCGCGTACCGGGAAATCCTCGTTTGGAGGCGAAGGTGATGCGCCGCTTGAAGCGAGAAGCCAAGGTCAGTGCGCAGAAAGACAAAGAGCGGCGCACGGGCGCGCCTGTTACCGAGCCATTTTGGTTCGACTGCGAGCGTCAGACCGACTGCCGGCCATATTTGAGCCAATGCCAGTGGACGGCCGTCAACGGCCATTGGCTGGCGGCGGCGAAGAAGTCCGCGGGAGCGGCCCCGGTGGCAGGGTGCAAAAAAGTGCTCCGCGACCACGCGCCGCCTACGTATTGTTTGGCGAAGAAATGCTGGATCAGGCGCTAACTGCGGGTGATTAGGCAGCCATTGGCCACCTTCTTAGGTAATTCCTAAAGAGCGAAAAAGATGAATTGCCGCTGGTGCAGCGGGGCTAGGCAAAGCTAAAATGAATCTCCATGAAATCTCGTGATCCTCGTCAAATCCATCGCCTCTCGGTTCTGCTGGTTCTAGCCAGCTTGGGCTGTCAGACGCGTCACGCGCACCCGAGCGAGCCAATGGCGCTGGAGACCTCGACCAGGGGTGAAGCGAAGGAAGCGGCGAGCGGCTACTTCGTCGCCCTTTCGGCCGGCGGCCCGGGCGACGGCGGGGTGCTCTACGACGGCCTTTATGACGCCATCGACGCCGAAAGCCGCCGGAAGGCGGACGCCAAGGGCGAGCTGGCGGCGTACGTCGAGACGTTCGAGGCTGACGGTTACACCCGCATCGGGACGACCGACGACGAAATCGAGTGCGACCGGGAGAAGTGTCTGGTGAAGCTCACCGGCCGCGTCCTCTCGAGCGCGGGTGATGACGACTCGCTGGCTCTGTCCTTGACGGAAGCTTTGAAGATCAAAGCCGGCAAACCCGAAGTTCGCGGCGAGGGCGACCAACAAGAGCGCACCTACGTCCTCGGCAAACGTCCCGGCTCGCACGTCGCTTGCACACAAAAAGGCTTCGGCAAAGTCGCGGCCTTTCGCTGCGAGTTTGCCCTCGACCAAGGGATCGAGACTCCCGCCAACGCCTCCGTCGACGCCGGCGGACGCGGCAAGCTCGTCAGTTGTGCGTTGTCGCCGGGTACGGTGAAGACCGCAAGAGAGGCCAGCAAGGAAGTCGACGGCGGTGGTCTGCTGCGTTTGCAGAGTGGGGCGGGCACCGGAACGAAGTCGGTCGGTTTTTTGCGCTATGTGCGCCAAGGGAAGTCGGTCGAGTTTCTGGATCTCTTTCTCTGCGGGGACGTCAGCCACGACTATTTCCACATCGAAGGCGCGGCTCGGGATCCGAAGCACTGGATTACGCGGCCCTCGGGCGTCGGCAGCAGTATTCCCGACCTGGAGTCTTTGAGTCAGGACGAGGCGAAGATGCAAGCCTCCGCGACGGTCGTCGAGGACTCGCCGGCGCTCTTGACGGTGGAGGTGAAGTTCCACCTCGACAAGGAAGCTTCGGGGGTCAACGAGGTTTACGGGGCGGACGCCTTCTACGTGAAGCTCGACAAGGAATGGCTGCGTTGAATTGGCTCAGCGGGTCGGGCGAGGATTGGTCAAATGCCAGCCGCCGCAGCCGCCCGAGTAGCCAGCTACGGTTATCGAATCCCCGCACCTGGCGCTGACTGAGACTCTGTCGCCCTTGGCAAGCGCTTCAAGGAGGACTTCCACCTTGGCGCAGTCCACTGCGTGGTCCGAGACGCTATGGCTGGCCTTCTTGCGCGCCGCACAATTAGCGCGACTGATCTCAAGCGTGAATTTCTCGCCTACGGCGGGGATCCCCTTGGCGCAGTACCCTTCGAATTTCGTCGTGGGTAAAGCCTCGAAGCGAATCTCGGTCTTGGTCTTCTCGGGTGTCGAGAGGATTTCGACGAGCGCCGAACAATCGCCGCTGCCGGAGGCGACAGCGGTTCCGGAAAGGAGCAGGAGAGACGTGGCGGCTTGGCGGACGAGGCTCTGGAACATGCGTTCTCCTTGGTGAGCCTTAGATATAGCACTGCAAAATCGGCTGCGACGAGTTTCGTTTGCAGCGACGTCGCTAGCCCCGATCCCTGCCTTTCCAAGAAAGAGGAATCTCGGAATCAAGGAACGGCAGGAGGATTAAATGGCCATGTTGAGATGGACCCGTTCGATTTGGCGGCAGTAGGCCAACGCCTCGCGGATGATGACCAACTTCCTCCTGAGCTTCCGGTCGTCCGACAACGAGATCACCTCGTTGCCGTACTTCACCAAGCCGCGAGTCTTGCCTCCGTTGATCAAATAGCACGACAGCGTCTCGGCGAAGTCTTCTTCCCAGTCGATCTGGGCGTAGCCCGACGGAAAGCCGCTTTCTCGCGGCCGACGACGGAAGCGTTCGGTGTCGAGGTTGTAGTTCACTTGCTGACCGCGGCTTCGGCGCTTGGTGAAATAACGCTTGAAGTCCGCCAGGTCGTACTCGCTGACCAAGGCGTGGCCGAGCTCGTGGTAAAGAAATTCCAAGAACTGCCGGCCCTTCAAGTCGTCGCCTAGGCAAATCGTGGCGCCGCTCTGCCAAAAGACGTAGGACGCCTCTTGCTTCGAGCCGATTTGGACGTAGCTGATCCCGAAGTCGACGCGGTACTTGCGCTCGACGCGGCGAATTGAGCGGATAGCGCGCTCGAGAAGCCGATCGGCCTTAGTCGTCTTTGGTTTTCTGTTGGTGCTCATGTGTACCGTCCGGGAAGGCGGCCGCCTTCTTGCTATATCAGAAAAAGGCCTGTTTTTCGGCCTTTTCTTCTAGATCGGTGTTTTGCCTCAAGGATTTGAGGCCTTTCCGATTTCGCCGCTAAGCAGCGGTATCCGCCGCGAGAATACGGCGACAGCGCGGCCTAAATAAATATTGTTTACTAAGGAATTGGTGAAAAGATGCCCAGAAGAAAGTCAAGGAAAAAACGCCAAAAAAGGCATTTCCGCCGCCTTTTCGACGCATTGGTTTGACAAGTTGGCGGGGATTTCGCACAGTATCGCAATATGCCTCGCGCCTTTCGTGTCTTCAACCCACTGGCCATAGTGGCGAGTGGATTGGTAAGTGTTCAGTCGTAAGTTCCACTTTAGGAGAAGCTCATGAAGAACAAGATGTTTGGTACCTTGGTTGCTGGTGCGGTCGCTGGTCTCGCCTTGAGCGGCGCCGCCGTCGCTAAGGACGCGAAAAAAGCCAAAGCGAAAAAAGACGCCAAAGCCCCGGCCTCGGCCGAGTGGTGCAAGTCGAACGAGTGTAAAGGCAGCGTCACCGGCGCGAAAAACGAGTGCAAAGGCAAAATGGCGTGCAAAGGCATGACCAAAGAAAACTGCGAAAAAGACGCCAAAGGCACCTGGACCACCGAGCCGGCGCCGAAGTGATCTAAGAAGCGGATTTTTCCGTTTCTAAGTTGGATTAGATTGATTAGGGTGCGTCTCGGCGCACCCTAATTTTTTTTGCCTTCCGGAGGCTTTTTGCCGGAGAAGATGAGACCAGGACTGGGTTTTGGCGTTGGCCTCCGGCCGGCGCACTACCGGTTTATCTTGGATCAGAGTCCCTCCATCGATTGGGTCGAGATCGTCTCGGAGAATTACCTAGGGCTCGGCGGGCGGCCGCGCCTCTTCCTCGAACAGGTGCGCGCCCGTTACCCTGTGGTGATGCACGGCGTCGGCCTGTCGATCGCCGGCAGCGACCCGCTCAATCGGCGCTATCTCGAAGGGCTGAAGAAACTCGCCGACGAGATCGAGCCGCGCTTCGTCAGCGATCATTTGTGTTGGACCAGCCATCGCGGCGCGAATTCCCACGATCTGCTGCCGCTCGCTTACAACGAAGAGGTCCTAGCCCACGTCGCGCTCCGGGTTCGGGAAGTGCAAGACCTGATTGCGCGGCCGCTCTATCTCGAGAATCCGTCGGCTTACGTGTCGTTTGCCGGCTCGGAGATGGGGGAGGCGGAATTCCTCGCCGAACTTTGCGCGCGGACCGGCTGCGGTCTCCTCCTCGACGTCAACAACCTCTTCGTCAACTCGATGAACCTCGGCACCGATCCGACCAGCTATCTGGACCGGTTGAATCCCGATTCCATCGCTTACTTCCACCTCGCTGGTCATTCGGTGCTGCCGGCGATCCGCATCGACACGCACGACGCGCCGATTCCCGACGGGGTGGTGGAACTTTACCGCGACGCCGTCCGCCGCTTTCCGAAGACGCCGACCCTAGTCGAGTGGGACGGCGACGTTCCCGAGTTTCCGGTCTTGATGCAAGAAGTCGAGAAGGCCCGCGCCGCGCACCGCGAGGCCTTGGCGAGCCCGGCGGTTCATCAGCCAGCGCGCGTCGCCGCGACCGTGCGCGGGCCTTTGCGCGTGCCGTGGACGAGACTTCAAGACCAATTTTGGACGATGGCCACCCGCCAAGAAAGCGTCGAGGCGACGGACTTAGGCCTTGGTATTCTCGAGCACGGCCTGCCAGCGCGGGCGATGGTCGGGATGAACGTCTATGCCGACGCCTATCACCTTCGCATTGTCGAGGCCGTACAAGAGACCTATCCAACGCTGACGCACGTGCTCGGCCCAAAGCTCTTCGCAGATGTGATCCGGGCCTATCTGAAGGTCGAGCCGTCGAGGGAAGTTTCGATAAAATTCGCCGCAGCTGGCTTGTCCCGTTACCTGAAAACCTGCAAACTACCGAAGGCGTGCCGCGCGCCCAGCGCCTTGCTCGCCGACATCGCCGCGCTTGACTGGGCGAGGGAAGAAGTCTTCGACGCTCCCGACTCGCCGGAGGCCTTGCCTCTGACGGTGCTAGGAGAAGTTCTGCCGGAAGATTGGGAGAAGATTCGTTTCGACTTCGTCCAAAGCCTTCGGATCGTCGCGACGGCTCATGACATATCGCCCGTTCTCGCCGCTGCGGCGAGGGACGAGGCGCCAGAAATTCCGGAACTCCGGCCGACTTACTATCTCGTGTACCGCGCCGAACTCGAGTCGACGCACGAGGAGATTTCTGGAGATGAGGCCATCGCCCTGACGAGCCTGGCTGCCGGCGAGACGTTTCAAGAGGCGTGCGCTCGCGTTACCGCGTTCGAAGGCGGCAGCGAAGAGGCGATCGTCAGCAAGGTCGTCGCTTTCCTGGCGCGCTGGTTCGAACTGGAATTGGTGCACGGCCTTCGGCTAAAATAGACCGGCCGGAGATGCCCGTACTAATTCGATTACGTCGGGTGTCCCGAATTACCCCGAATTACCTACGTCGGGTGTCCCGAATTACCCGCGGCGGCGGGGCCATGCGGACCACGGAGACGCGGAGGGGCGGAGAAGCGGAGAAAACTACACGTAGAAAAGCGGCGGGATCTCGAGAGATCCCGCCGCGACTCTATAGATTCGGGTATTAGTTACCGATCACCAGTTGCGTGACGCCGAACATTCCTTGCGGAACTTCGAGCGTACGGTCGGCGGCGGTCAGGTGGATGCCACCTTCGTACCAGTACCAGAAGCTGTTCACTTGCACGGAGTCCTGGGCTTCACCGACGGTGAAGTCAGCGCCGACCTTCGCCAACTTTTTGGGGCTAGGGCGATTGACGCCGTCGAAGGAGAAGACCGTCAGGCGTTGGCCTTGGCCGATGACCGCGAGGTAGCCTTCGCCAGCGGTCGGGCTGGGGAAGATCGCTTGCAGGGCGGCGTTGACGTTCAAGGGCAGGTCTAGGACGTACGCTTGCTTGGTGAAGTCGAAGTCCGAGTCGAAGGTCAAGATCGCGAGGCGGTTTTCCGTCGAGGAGGAACGGCCCGGGAAGCCGCGGAAGAAGTCGCCGCGGCCCATCATGTCTTCGAACCAGTAAGAGGTGTGGGCCGTGCTCTCGACGAACACCAGGGTGTCGCCGTTCAAGACTTGCATCGAGCCAGGGGTGACGTTTTTCGGATCGTAGAGCGATTTCAGCTTGGCGGTGGTGCCGTCCAGTTGGACGGAAGACAGGGCGTTTTCCGTGATGACGTCGTAGTACGTGTTGTCGTTACCGTCGGTCGTGTCCGTGTCGCTGTGTTTGATCAGGTCGATCAAGCGGGTGTCGTTGGTCACGGCATGGCCGTCGACGATGGTGAGCAGGGTGCCCGGGATGTTGAGCGCGGCTTGGCAGGTCAGCGAAGCGGCGTCGACGGTCACGGGAGCGGCGAAGTTGCGTTGGTACGTGACCGAGGCGCGGTCAGGATCTTGGACGGACTCGGAGTAGGTCAGGTAGAGTTTGCCGGAGAGGAGCTTGAGTTCGCCGTACGTTTCGGTCGCGACGTTGCAGTTGGCCAAGGTCAAGGGTGTCGAAGCGACCGCGTCGGCGGCGAGCGTCAACTCGGTGACCGAGTTGCCCACGGCGGCGAGGATGCGGCCATCGGCGAGTTTCAAAAGCTTCTGTTGGTACCCGAGGCGCGAGTCCGTCGTGACCGATTCCGTGTCCCAAGTGGCGACGCCGGTGGCTTGGAGGCCTTGATCGTTGAGGGTGACGCGGGTGACCAAGATCATAGACTTGTAGTCGAAGCCGGTGCCGTCGGCGTTGGCGACGCGTTTCGTGTCTTCGGTCAAGACGAGGAGCGAGTCGTCGCCGGCTTTGAGGGAGTCGATGTAGTTGCCGTCGAGGGTCAGGAGCGAAAGAGCTTGAGCCTTCTCGGAGTCGGCTTTGGCCTTCTCGACGAGGCGCAGTTCGGTCTTGCTCGTTGCGTCGTAGGACCACGAGTAGTTCGAGACGATTTGGACGCCGTTGGCGGCGAGCGTTTCGTAGCCGCGGATGTTGCGGGCGAGTTCCAAGACGTTGGACGCTTCGACGATTTGGTTGGCGGCGCCGATACCGGCATTCACCGAGTAGGTGGCCAGGGCTTCGTCGGCGAAGGTGTTGACGCGGTTGATTTCAGTGTTGGTAAAGATGCGGCGGAGCCACGAGTCAGAACCAGAAAGCACGCCGCCTTCCGCGAAGACTTGGTCCGGATCAGAGTCGGCTTTGCTCAGGTCGAAGCCGATGAGTTTGCCGCCCTGGACGTAGCTGTTTTGGTCCCAGCTCGAGAATTCGAACATGATGACGCCGGTCGAGTCGGTGACGAAGCGGGTTTCGATCTCTTTGTCCGAGGCGTTGAAGTTGGCCCAGGTGCTGCTGGTGCCGAGGTTCTTCTGCGCGACGACGTCGGCGCGGACGGCGCCCGAGGCGAAGCGTTTGACTTCGAACAACATCGCTTGCGGGTAGCGGCGTTGGTGCTCGTTGTCGTCGCTCGGGATGACCCAGCCGAGGCCCAAGATGTAGTCTTTGCCGGCGTAGGTCACGGGTTGAGCGTGTTGGATCCAACCGTCGAACTCGAGGTGGCCGACGTGTTTGATGGCGTCAGGCTTCGAAATGTCGAATATGTCGAGCGGGTCGACGTTGTTCGCGGGGACCCAGAAGACGTAGAGCGAGTCGCCGTTGAAGCGAACGTCTTGGAGCGAAGCGCTCAGGCCTTGGGTGTTGCCCACGGTCGAGGTGCTGTCGGCTAGCGGTTTGACGAGGGCGACGGCGCCGTCATCGGAAGTTTGGTTGACGAAGCGGCCTTTGAGGCCGGTCGAGGCGTCGGCCGCTTGGACTTCGCGAAAGGCGACGACTTGGTCTTCGAGGGCGTCACCCGAAACGCCAGCGGCGATCAGGGCTTGTTCTTTCTTGGCGACTTCGCGGTCGATGAAGAGGCGGCGGAATTGGGCTTCCGTGGCGTCGATCGTCTCGCTGGTGGCGGTCGGGAAGGCAAAAGATTCGACGGCGACGCGTTGGATGTTCGAGTCGACCGTGCTTTGGTAGTTGCTGGCGACGATCAAGCTATTGTTTTTGATCGAGGTTTGGCTGCGTTCACGGACGGCGCCCTTGGCGTTGACGACCATTACGGAGTTGATCTTGCCGGCGGCGCTGGAGATGTCGACGACTTGCACCAGGCTTTGGCGATCCCAGAAGCCCCAGCCGTCTTTCGACAAGACTGCGATGAGGAAGTATTTGAACTGGTTGCCGTCTTTGACTTCGATGACGTTCATGTTCTCGCCATAGCTGATCGGCGCGGCGAGGGCTATGTTGTCGATCTGCGCAACTTCGGCGGTGTCGAGGCCGAAGGAGTAGACGAAGCCTTGGCCGTTTTGGTTGGCTTGGCGTTGGCTGTAGCTCGGGCGGACGCTGGTGGCGACGTAAAGAACGTTGCCGACCATGCGGGATTCCGAGAGCTGGCCTTTGAGGTTGACGATGCTGGCGATTTTCGGCGCCGAGGTGTTGGAGACGTCGTAGGTGACCAAGCGGCTTTGGACGTCGCTATAGTCGTAGTAGTCGTTCTCGTCGCTTTGGTAGTTGTTCTCGAGGACGATCAGGCGGTCGTGGGCTTGGTCGAAGTACATGGCGTCCGGGTAGTTACCGGTCGCTTCTACGCGTCCGAGGAGTTCCGGTTGGTCGTCGCCTTGGGCGTAGCTGACCACTTGGAGGCCGCGGTAGTTGTTGAGAAGATAGAGGAGTTTCGTGCCGGGTTTGCCGATCTTGAAGATGTCGGACTCTTGCACGGCGCGGGCGCCGCCTTCGGCCGGCGCGGCTTCGGCTCGGGCGTCGGCGCGGTTCATGCCGCGACCCCAGTAACGTTGCGCCGGGGTCAAGAATTTCGTCTGACCTTTGAAGCGCTTGAGTTGGCTTTCGATCGTGTCCTGGTTGGCCGGGACGGCGTCGAAGGTGGCTTCGCCGGCGAGCTTGCTGCCGGCCGCTGAGTCGTGGCGGGAGCAGCCCGTCGCGGTCAGGCCGAAGCCGATGGCGGCAGGCAGGAGCCACGAGGTGATGCTTGAGAGTTTCATGGGCGGAATTCCTATGTTGGTATGGTTAGAGGCAAATGCCTCCGGATGTTCACGAGCGCCTTATACGCCCGCTACAAGCGAAAGTGTTAGCCTTGGCCAGCCAATCAATTAAAATTTGCTAGGAAACCTCAATTCGGTGCAATTCGGGACACCCACCGTAATCGAATTAACAGAATTCGATTACGGTGGGTGTCCCGAATTATGCGGCTCGCATATCGGGGGTTTACCGGAGGTGCCTGACCCCATCACTGCCGGTTGCGGTAGCGGCGGCGGCGGAGGATTGTGTTGACGTAGCCGGAGCGGAGGAAGCCGAAGGCGGTGCCGGCCACCATGCCGGCCACGTGCGCTGTGTTGGCGACGGGCCCGAGAAACCCGCTCATGCATACAAACATCCAGACCACCATCATGATAACGGTGTCCCGCGTCATCAAATAGCGGGTGCCGGGCTGGAACTTGCTCAACATCCAGGTGTAGCCGACATAAGCGTAAATGACGCCGGAGAAGCCAAGGAACGACGGGCCGTCCATCAAGTACTGGCACGAGTTGGAAATCGCCGCCGCGACAAAGGTGAAGGCGACCAAATAGAGCTTGCCCTCGTTGGTCTCGATAGCGCCGCCGAGCCGGTAGAGCCACATCATGTTGAAGAGAATGTGGATGAAGTTGGCGTGCAGAAAGATCGGAGTGACGAGCCGCCAGACTTGGCCGTCCATGATCTCCGGGAAGTCGCGGCCCATGTACTCGGAGAAATAGAGGAGCCGCGTCACGTCCATGCCGCGAGGCGTGCCGGAGAGGACGGTCAAAACGATGCTCACGCCGATCAGGATCACCGTGACGCTCGTCAGCGCCAGCTTCGGGCGGCCGAAGACTTCCGTTCGCACGTCGATGTAGCGGCCGCGGCCTTTGGCCTTGGCCGGCGGCGGGACGGCTCGCGGTGCCGGTTCAGCGTCGAAGACGGCAGCGTCGGGCGAGACTTTGAAGCTGACGAAGTGCTGCTCGGCTT
Organism: Pseudomonadota bacterium; assembly: GCA_043781115.1. Lineage (GTDB taxonomy): Bacteria > Bdellovibrionota_B > Oligoflexia > Oligoflexales > CAIYRB01 > CAIYRB01. The sequence continues at coordinate 5,937 of JAYWBY010000148.1, read as the reverse complement.
CCGTCAGTTGGTCTTCGTCTATGACCCAGATGGTCGAGCGCTCGCCTTCGTCCTCGCGAGCTTCGGCCTTGATTCCCTGGGCGTGGAGGAAGTTGATGAAGCGACCGGCTCGTGCCTGGCCGCTAATTTCTCCGACTTGACGCATCGACGGTGGGAGTCCCCTCTGAAAGAATCTTTGCCTCGTCATTCTCAAGGGCTTGACGAGACCTGTAAAGAAAAAAAGCCACCCGGAGGGGGTGGCTTTGACTATCGCTAGTCTTCGGTCGCAAATCCGCTGTTACCAGCGATTGCCGCCGCCTTCGTAGCCGCCGGAGCGGGGAGCGCCGCCGCCGCCGCCGGTGCGGGGACGTTCTTCGGCTTCGTTGACTTTGATGGCGCGGCCGTCGAGGCTTTGGCCGTTCATTTCTTCGATGGCCGTCTTGACCGGCGCCGCGTCGGCGAAGGTCACGAAACCGAAGCCGCGCGAGCGACCGGTTTCGCGGTCCGAGATCACCTTGGCTTCTTCGATGTTGCCGAAGCGCTCGAATGCTTGGCGCAGGGTGTCATCGTTGGTGTTCCAGCTCAGACCGCCTACAAATAGCTTCCTTGTCATACTCTCTACTTCCCTTGCAAAAACGGCACGGATCAACGTGCGCAAATCACGACGCGATACCTCTGAGGGCTTGTCCCACAAAGGCTTCGAGGTTCACCACTGTGGTATTCCTTGGCGGATTTCTACCATTTCCGCTGATTCCGCAGCAAGGTCAAACGCCGGGAAATACCGGCCGGCTTGGCGCGCCGCGCTTGCTCATTCGCCAAAGCAAATATAAACACCCATGGAAAACATGTGGTTATACGATTTTTTAAAGTGAAGACCAAAAAGGTACGAGTAACCGCCCGATGATTTGCGCTCGTACATGCGAGGCGTAAGTCGAGCCGCCCAAAGGGGGGCGGTTCTTTGGAGGAACGCAGATGAAAAACGTCCTTATCAGGACCTTCGCCATCGCGGCACTTGTGCCAGGGATGCAACTCGTCACCGCTTGCGGGCAAAAGCCCTCCTTCACGGAGGACACGTCACGCAACGCCAACAGTCACGGCGTCGGACCCGAGGGCGATGCGACGAAAGATCCCAATAGCCCGGGCAACAAGGTTCCGACGGGCGACGACCCGACGACGGGCGACCCCGACACGCACACCGAAGGCAAAGACGGCGCGGCCGATGGTAGTGGCTCGGACGATGGCGCGCGGGACGGCGCGGCCGACGGCGCGGCCGACGGCGCCGCAGACACTGCCGACGCCGGCTCCGACGACGGCGTCAACGTTCCGCCTCCCATGAAGAAGATGACCCGCGACATGAGTTTCCCGGCGCAAACCTTCGGCGACGCTGCCGCGACGAAGGATCTGGACACCGCCTACCTCACCCAAGACATCACCCTCCTGCGCAGCTATACCGCCAAGACGAAGCAAGTGAAGCAGTTGACCCGGCCGCAATACATCGACAGCTTCGACCAAGGCAACTCCGGCGCCGCGAGCACCGAGATATTCGACCAAGTCGCCGGTCGTCCGCTCGACCTCCTCGTCGTCATCGACAACTCAGGCTCGATGATCGAAGAGCAAAAAAACCTCGCCACGAAACTGGCGCCGCTCCTCAGCTACGTCCAAGACACCGACTGGCAAATCGGCGTCGTCACCACCGACCCGAACATGACTTGTCTCCGCAAGCTGATCAAAAAGGGTGACGCCACCGCCGCGCAAAACTTCGCCGCGGCGATCAACGCCGGCACCAACGGCAGCGACAACGAGCGCGGAATCTTGACCGCGGTGCGCTCGCTCTCGGGCACCTGCTTGGCGCAACCCTGGATCCGCTCGGAATCGACGATCGCCGTTCTGATAGTCAGCGACGAGGACAACTGCAGCGATGGCCTCGATTGCCCCGGCAAGGACTACACCTACTCGAAGTACCTCTACGACTATTTGGCCTCGATCCGCGAGCCGGGCAAGAACGCTCGCGTCTACGGCCTGATCTGGCACCCGAGCCAAGACCAGACCCAATGCCCGACGGCCGCGAACAAGGCCAACATCTATGCCGAGATCATCGCCAACACCAGCGGCACCTGGGGCTCGATTTGCGACGCCGACTACTCCGCGACCTTGTCCCAGATGTCGCAAAACATCATGGTCGTCTTGAATTCCAAGTTCACCCTCCACTACCTACCTGATCCGGGAACCGTTCGCGTCTTCCTCGACGCCACGGAGATCACCACCGGATTTACCGTCACCAACAAAGTCGTCGAGGTCAATCCGGCCCCGGCCGACGGCGTCAAGGTCACCATCTCCTACAAATACGGCGCGCAGCCGATCAAGACGCACTTCGCGCTCCGCTACACGCCGATGGCAGACCGCGTCAACGTCACCGTCAACGGCGCGATGGTGCCCGCGACCGATTACGTCGTGACGCTGGCGCCTCCAGCCGTCGACTTCCACGCCGCCCCCGCCGAACGCGCCAAGATCGTCGTAAACTATACCAAGGACATGCCGCTCATCTCGCAGTTCAGCGTTGGCGACAACATCAAACCCGGTACCCTGATGGTCAAAGTCAACGGCGTCACGACGACCGCCTACACGGTCGCCGAACCGGTCGGCGCGATCACCTTCACCGCTCCGCCGGCCGAGAGCGCCACGATCGACTTCGCCTACACCGCGGTCGGAGGCGCGATCCTAAATTATCCGTTCACCACGTCTTACGGCGCCCCTAGAGATCTGGTCGCCTTCGACGCCAACACGATGCAGCCGGTGCTCGTCTCCTACCAGCTCGGCAACGTCGTCGTCAGCCCGACCGACTACATCGAAGGCCGCAAAGTTTCGCTTCGCTACGACAACGTGCCGCGCCAGCGCTTCGAGGTCGAGCTGGCTTCCGACCCGGTGCCGGGCCAAGTCCACGCCACGGGGGGCCAGGTCACCTGTGACAAAGCTCCCTACCTGACCGTAGCCGGCCGCATCGTGCAAGTCGCCAACTGCGGATTTCAAGACGACGTCACTCAAGTCCGAATCGACTATAAATACGTGGTTTCGTCGGCTTTGGACTTCACCTTCGACGCCGACAAGCTGCCCGCCGCGGGCGACTTCCAGGAGTGGCATGTGTTCGTCAACGGAGTCGAGACCACGGATTACCTGCGGACGGGCAATAAAATCAGCTTTGCTCAGCCCTTGCCGCTCGGTGCCACCGTCAAGATTCAGTTGATCCAAGAAGACAAATAGTGGGATAGTCGGTTGATTTTGCCCCGGGACGCTTGCCGTCCTGGGGATTCCCTTTTGATCTTGGACGCGGTTCGAGGAGTACCCATGAATACGGCACTAGGTGTAGTCGGCGGTTTGGTGATCGGCGCCGCGGTTGGTTACGGCGCGGCGACTGTCCTGAAGGGCGGCTCGGTCGGCGGCCTGAGCCTCGGCGGAGCGGTCGGCGGCGGCAGCGACTCGGCGATGCTCGAACTCGACGGGGTCAAGTTCAAAGAATCGGACCTTCCGGGCGACATCCGCGGCACGATCTTCGAAGTGAAGGAAGAGGCATCGGGCCGGATCGACAGCGTCCTGAACCAGTTCGCGCTGCAGCTCGCCCTCGCCAAAGAAAAGAACAAGGACGTCAAGGCCGACGCCTTGCCGCCACTCGACCAATTGGTCGACGTGCCGTCGCCGAGCGAAGACGAAATGAAGGCGCTGTTCGAATCGAACAAAGCCCGTTTGCCGCCCGATACGACCTACGACAAGATCAAGCCGGACATCGAGAAATACATGCGCAACCAAAAGGTCTCCGAGGCCTTGCGCGCCAAGAACGAAGAGTTCAAGGCCAAGAACCGCGTCAAGCTCCTGACGCAAAAGCCGGTCGCGCCAGTCGTGGCGCTGGACCTGAAGCCTTATCCAGGCAAAGGTTCGAGCTCGGGTCCGACGCTAGTGGAAGTGGCCGACTACCTCTGCCCGCATTGCCAAGCGACGGAACCGGAAGTCGAAGCGGCGTTGAAAGAGATCGGCGACAAGGTGCACTTCGTCGCGGTGAACTACAGTCTGAAGCCTGACGGCTTGAGCGGCACGTTGGCTCGCGGCGGCTTCTGCGCCCACCAGCAAGGAGAAGAGGCTTTCTGGAAGTACCACGTCGCCGCCTTCGCGGCCGGCAAGGAAAAGGGCTGGAAATCGACCGATCCTGATGCGAAGGAGCCCGTCGTCGCCATCGCCACGACGGCCGGCATCGACGCCGCCAAGCTTGACGCTTGCCTGGGTTCGCCGGAAGCCACCGCCTTCGTGACCAATACCCTGGCAGCGATGCACAAGGCCGGTGTCACCGGCACGCCGACGTTCTTCATGAACGGCCGCAAGATCCCGCTCGAGCCGGGTAAGTCGTTCAAGGATCTCGTGACGTCCAGCATGCAAGGCGCAAGTCACTAGAATTCATTATTTTTTGTTTAGGCGAGGGCGGCATTTTTTGTCCCCTCGCCTTTATTGTTTAGGGTCATTGGCGGCCACCCCTGTCCGCCGGTCCATTTAATATAACGCAGTAAAATCAATCAAGTACAGGCCTGCAGACTGGTGCCCGGACAGTCGCCTCAAGTTTTCCAAATGCCCGCCGTTAGGTATCTGAAGTCCTCAGAATCTTTGGTTTCGAATGCTAAGCAGCAGAAACCGCCAAATGAGGGATCGGGTATGTTTGTGTTCAATCGTTTCCTGACAGTTCTTACTTGTTGCCTCGTCCTGACTTCGGTTGCCGCGTGCAACAAGAAGAAGTCGCGGGAGCAAGCCACCGATCTTACGGAAGCGACGACGCCCTTGGTCGTCTCGGGTGATCAGCCCGTTACGGGCGGTGTTGACGGTGGCGCCACGGTCGTCGTAACCGATCACGGCACGACCATCGCCGGTAACACGAACGGGGACACCGCGGCGCCGATCGCGTCAGTGAAAGTGATCACGGTTCCTTCGTCCAGCCTGACAACCATAGGATTGGCATGGACCGCCGCGACGGACAACTCGGGCACTGTCTTCTACGATGTTTATGCCTCCAAGACCGATAGCCTCGCCACGCTTGCCGAGATCAAAGCGTCTGGCCTGATTCCGCTCGCGAAAGGGATCTCAGTCACGAATGCGACGTTGACGGGCCTAGACCCGGACACGTCTTATGACATCAACGTGGTTGCTCGCGACCTTATCGGCAACTCGACGGTTTATACCGAAATCGTGCAGATGACCGGCGCGCCGATCACCGCCATTTCCCCCGCGACCTCCGTGGTTTCGATCGTCGGCGGTTTGACGACCCTCGCCTCCGGCGCCAGCGTCACCGTCCAATTGAAAGCCAAAGACGCGTCCGGTAATAGCCTGAGCGCCGGCGGAGCCGCCGTCGTCTTCACGAAAACCGGCGGCACCAGCACTTTCGCGCAAACGTTCCCCGTCTCGGCGACCGACAACGGTGACGGCACGTATTCGGCGACGATCACCGGGCTCGCGGCCGGCACGTCGACGACGATCGGCGCCAAGATCAACGGCGGCGCGACGTCCTCGACCACGACGCTTACGGTAACGCCTGGCGCGATTTCACCGTCCGCCTCGGTCGTCTCAATCGTCGGAGGCGCGACCTCCATCACTTATGGCGCGACGGCGACGATCAAACTGCAGGCAAAAGACGCTGCGGGCAACAACCTGGCGGTCGGTGGCGCGGCCATTTCGTTCACCAAAGGTAGCGGCACGAGTACGTTCGCCGAAGCTTTCGCGCTCGCCGCGACCGACAACGCCGACGGCACTTACACCGCTACGTTGACCGGTAACGTCGCTGGCACCTCGGCGGTGCTCGGCGCACTCATCGGCACGACGCCGGTCGTCTCGACGGCCAGCTTGACGGTCACGCCTGGTACGATTTCAACCGCGACGTCGGTACTTACCGTCGTTGGCGGCGCGACGACGCTCGCTTCCGGCACCAGC
>JAYWBY010000147.1:0-2211 GCA_043781115.1 Pseudomonadota bacterium | reverse complement strand
AGCTGCTGGTCGACGTAAAATTGCCCGAAAAATATCTCAAACAACTTGCGACTCCTGGAAACGCAGATCTCGAAGTGCTCGATGCCAAAGGGTTTGCTGGCTCCGAGCCAAATGCGGGAATGCTGCGTTTGGTCTCTAAAGACGGGCTTGAGGTTGCGCGGCAGCTGCTCAAGAAACCTGTCGTCAATTTGGATCGGTTTTACACTTCTCCCGGCGGCGCTAACTTTTTTCTGGTAAGTGAAAGTTGGTTGATGGACGCCAGTATCAGCGGCGATGATGGTGTTCTTACTCGCTTCATTGAAGTCGCGAAAAACGAGATTGTCGATGTCAAAGCCGTTATGGGTCGGACCGGCAAGAGCGAGCCATTTATAGCTTGGTCCACGCAACGAAATGCCTGGAAAATTAAAGAAGGTAAGAGAGGGGCACCACCCCAGATCCTTAAGGTTGATTGCCACAGGTTATCTTGGGGCAACACACCGAAGTTTGAAACCGTCTACTCGCGTCTGCTTTTAGAAGGTGCGGTTTGGGCAGTCAAAGAACGAAAACGAGTTGGAGAATGGACGTTTGAGCAGGGGTTTCCTGCCGATAATCGATTTCCGTAGTCGCGCCTAGCACGTCACCCTGTGGTGTAAACGGCCGCCTCGGCGGCAGCGAAGCGTCGGCTTTTGGGAAATTGTGACCAAATAGGGCGTTTGTCACGACTAACCTCTGAAGGCGATGGGGCTGAAACTGACGGTTGAGGTAGCGGGAAAGACGGTTTCGTGACTGTCTTTGAGCCAGTCGATTGTGAGTGGTTGAGGAGACATGTCGGAGGGATTTTGGCTACCGGCCGTATAGTCTTGCCCGGTGAAGTAGGGTCTTGGCCAATGAATGCCTTGACTAGGTATACCTATAAGAGGTATATTCCTGAGGAGGCCGATTGGCTATCCAGAGTTTTACAGACGCCGAAGCCGAGTGTTTCTTTCGCAACGAATCACTACCTAGGAGTACTGGCTGGAAAGCGCTATCCGGAGTAGCTGCGCGGAAGCTCGACATGCTGCACTATGCTTCGGACTTGTCCGATCTAAAGGCCCCGCCTGGCAATCGCCTCGAAAAGCTGAAGGGCGATCTCGACGGCATGTATAGTATCCGGATCAATGACCAGTGGAGAATTGTATTTCGTTGGAATGCAAACGGTCCTAGTGAAGTACGCATTGTCGATTATCACAAGTGAGAGGACAGAACGTGAAGGCAAAGCGGGCACCAACTTCGCCTGGGGAAATCCTGCGAGAGGAGTTTCTGTTGCCCTTGGCCATGACCCAAAAGCAGCTCGGCGATCACATGGGCGTCGATATTAAGGTCATCAACCGGATCGTCAATGGCAGATCGGCGATTACGCCGGTAGTAGCGCTGAAACTAGCATCGACCTTTCAGACGACTCCAACCTTTTGGTTGAATGCTCAGAATGCCGTCGATTTGTACAAAGCAGAGAAGGAAGTCACTTCTCTACCGAAGCCGGTTGTCGGAAAGTCCGCATGATCGGCCTGCTCTGGACAGTGGAATGCGACGGTCCACATGATGTTTGCGTTGAGTTTTCGGTCCAAGATTTCCTCGAACGCTCAGTGCACCACTGATTTCGGCCGTCTGTCGGTTGTAACTATCCGGTATCTTTGGACGCCTTGGCGATGAGGCCAACTTTCCCATGCCACTGCCGATAATCAATGCATGGAACGTCGAGGCAGTCTCTTTTTCAAAGCCGTGGTCTCCGATGCTGCGATGCAGCGTCTTTATCAGCTGCGTCAAGAAGGTCTGAGAGCCGAAGGCGCGCGTAGCCGCTACGCGGTGGCCGTCTGTGCGCTGCTTGCGGCCGTCGCCGTCGCGCTATTGATCGCGACGTCTTGGGTGCCGACCGACGTTCATTCCTACGTCGCTTCACGCGCCAACATCTTCGAGATCGAAGACGGTCAATTGGCTTGGTCGAGCACGGACTTTTCGTACGGCCCGTGCGGCCACTCGCCGGATTCTTGCCACCGGACACTGAAGAAAAAGCCGCCGCGCGTTCAGGGCTTGACCGGGATCGACTCGCTGGTCAATGAGCGAGGAGAAAACGGCCGCATCTTGCTCCGCCTCGCGGTCGATGCGGCCAACCTCGCGCCTCTGGCCGATGCAAAGGTCGTAGTCCTGTCGTTGCCGAGTTTCAACTTTTTCAAGGCAGATTTTTACCGCGACGAC
>JAYWBY010000146.1:0-2216 GCA_043781115.1 Pseudomonadota bacterium | reverse complement strand
CGAAGCTGCAAAGGAAAGTCAAAAAGCTCGAGCGGACCCAGCACCTGCATTTTGACGGCAAGGTTTACAAAGTAGTCAGTGAGACAGGGAAGCTAAAGAGCATCAACTGCCAAGGCGACTTGTGAGAACCAAGCCATGTGGTTAGAGCTCTCAACAAAACTGAGTTGTTCGCCTGAGGCCGCATGGCGCGATGTCCAGACACCTGCCCTCTTTCATTACATCACCTTGCCGATGGCGATCGTGCGCGTGGCAAAAGGAAGTCCCTTCCCGGCCCAGTGGCAAGTCGGCGAGCCCTACTACTGTGACCCCTGGCTCTTCGGTTTTATCCCTACGGGCCGGCGGCGACTCATTTCGAGACGATCGACTCAGACCGGCGCCATATCCAGACCCATGAGAAAGACCGCCTCGTGAAGCGATGGGATCATCAGATGTCACTGACCCAAAACGAGGCGGGAGTCACCGTTTACACTGACAAAATTGCGATCGACGCCGGCATCTTCACGCCGGTCGTTTGGGCCTACGCCTACGCGTTCTACACCTACCGGCATTGGCGCTGGCGACGAAGAGCAAAAAATCTTCGCGATGCGTGAGCTGGTGCGGGATCTTCCTCCGCGTTATGGAGTGTAGGAACCCCTATTCCCCTCGAGGTAACCATGCTTAACAGTCTACTTCTCGCGCTGGCCTTCTGCTGGACATCATACGCCCAAGCCACCGTCGTCGTCGGCCCGCGCCTCGACTGGTTCTACGGGAAGAATTATTTTCACAACGTGCAAGGTGGTGGTGGTGCGTGGATCGAAACGATTGACGCGCGCGACACCTTCTACTTCCGCGAAGTGGCGCGCAATGACGCGTATGTCGAGCTGTTTGACGCGACGCGTGACATGCACGTTCGACTCTACGCGAACTCGATGTACCTGCTCGCCAGCGGCGAAGCGCAATATCGCCTCTTCTATCAAGGCCACTGGGACGACCGGCGTCTCTTTTACTACACGCTGCCGAACGGCCAACCAGCGTACCTAAACATGTTCACATCCGAGATCTGGCACTGGGTGCAGAGCGGCAACGAAACACTTTACGTCAGAGAAATTCTCCGCAACGACGACCAGATCCAAGTCTATGTCGGCCAAGAAGGCTACACGCTGAGCATCATGGACACGCAGATTTGGAAGAAATTCGACGGCGGCGTCTGGTTCAAGCTCACGGACGGGCACTGGTAATTCAAGGACGTTTTAATCGGGGATCCACACGGTCCCCTCCTCAAATGGGGAGCAATTGATGATGTTAGTCGTCGTCCAAGGCCCATTGACGCCACACTCGCCGCGTGTAAAGTTAGGCCGTTTCGGCCCCATATTGTCACCCCTATAAGGGCAGCACTTGTCGGCAGCCATGGCATTTTTGAGGTCCTGCAGCCTAGTCGGACTTTCGCACTTCTCTTTCGTGTTTAGGTTCGGCAGATTCTCGTTACAAATCACAGCTGGCATGTCGTACGTTTGGCTATGGCAAAGCATCGACCCCCCGCAGTGACCGTGGGCGCGGGTAGTGGTCGTCGGCCTGGTGGTTGTCGTCGTAAGCGGGGGCCTGATTGTAGTCGACGTTGTGGAAGTGGTCGTTGACGGCGGTCTAATGGTTGTAGACGCCGCCGGCGGCCTAGTGGTTGTCGGGCTGATATATGGTGGCCGCGTGGTCAATGTTGGGCTGGTCCCAAACGTGCTGGGGCTTTGATTCGTCGGCCCTCCAAAGACAGATGTTGGAAGGACGGTCAAAAATAGAAAAGTGAATATTGTCAAATATGCCTTCATACGGCCGCTCCTTCAGCTCTGACGACAAGACCTCAGTGGTGTCCTGAGAATATATATCTAGATATCCGGAGGGAGCAACCTCGAGGCCGGCCTCGGCCGGGCTCAGGGAGGTGCCGCGCAACCGGAGGAAACGCACTCTCCGACCTTAAGAAGTGCATCCCGTCCAGGGTGCACCGCGACGTCCGGCGGGTAACCAACTTTCTCGACGAAGGTACCATCTTTGAATTCTCGGAACTTTGTACTCATTGAAACGAAAACTCTGCTCGAAGGGAGGACCAGCAATCCTTGATTGCCAAAATGTGTTACTCCAGCAGTATTTTCTCCAACGACCGTTACCTGCGGGATCGTCTTGAGGGCATGCAGGGCGCTCTCGCAACTTGATCCGCAGCCGGCGTCCGCCAGTACAAAAATCTTCCC
>JAYWBY010000145.1:0-2218 GCA_043781115.1 Pseudomonadota bacterium | reverse complement strand
GATTACGTAGGGTGTCCCGAATTTATGTCAGCGCATGAACTTCCGAATGAGCGACAGCCGGTTCCCGTAGGGCGGGTACTTTAACTTCACGTCCATCATGAAGCTCGACTTCACCACCGCCTTCTTGTGCGAAAAGACGTCGAAGCTGTCCTGGCCGTGGTAGGCGCCCATGCCGCTCGTGCCGACGCCGCCGAACGGCAGGTTCGGGTTGGCGATGTGGACGAGCGCGTTATTGATGCAGCCACCGCCAAATGAAACTTCGTTGATCACCCGCTCTTCGAAGCCTTTGCGATTGGTAAAAACATAACAAGCGAGCGGCGTCGGCCGCTGCTTGATGATCGCCAAAGCTTCGTCCAAGGTCTCGTACTCGAGGACAGGAAGGATGGGTCCAAAAATCTCGTCTTCCATCAACTTGTGGTCGATCCCGACGCCGTCGACGACGGTCGGCGCGATGTAGAGCTTCTCCCGGTCGTGCTGGCCGCCCGTGACGACCTCGCCCTTGCCGAGCATGCCGACCAAACGGTCGAAGTGCCGCGGCGTGACGATGCGGCCATAGTCAGGGCTCGCCGCCGGATCGTCGCCGAAGAAGGTTTGGACCTCTTTCTTGATTGCTTGCAGAAGGTCGCGCTTCAAGGACTTCGGCGCCAAGAGATAGTCTGGCGCGATACAAGTCTGCCCGGCGTTGAAGAACTTGCCCCATGCGATGCGGCGGGCGGTGACCGCGAGGTCCGTATCCTTGTCGACGAGGCACGGGCTCTTGCCTCCGAGCTCCAGCGTCACCGGGGTCAAATGCTCGGCCGCCGCTCGCATCACGATCTTGCCGACGGGAATGCTGCCGGTGAAGAAGATGTGGTCGAAGCGCTCCTTTAAGAGCGCCGTCGTTTCGGCGACGCCCCCGTCGACAACGCCGCAGTAGTCCGGCGAAAACGTCTTGCCGATCAGCTTCGTCACGACTTCCGCCGTGGCGACGGCGATTTCCGAAGGCTTGACCACAGCCGTGTTGCCGGCGGCAATCGAGCCGACGAGCGGCGCCAAGAGCAGTTGAAATGGGTAATTCCAGGGGCCGATGATCAGCACGGTGCCCTTCGGCTGCATGTAAATCTTGCTTTGCGACGGCTGGTACAGCATCGGCGTGCCGACCGCCTTCGGTCTCATCCAGCGTTGCATGTGTTTCAGAGTGTGATTGAGCTCCTCGTAAACAAAGCCAACTTCACTCGTGTAGCCTTCGAAGTCGGACTTGTTCAGATCCTTCTTTAATGCCGCGAGGATTTCCGGCTCCATCTCCTTGATGGAAGCGCGCAGCTTCTTTAGCTGGGCGATGCGAAACGCGGCGTCTCGGGTCTTTCCGGTTTCGAAGAACTGACGCTGACGCTCGATCAGTTGGCGAATCTCGGCCGACTGCATCTCGACTCCTTCCAATGGTCCACACTCGACGGCTGGAATCCCTGAAGTTATTACATTTTTCGCCCGAAGAAAAGCGAAGGGGCAGGCTGAAAAGCCTACCCCTTCCAAGGGACGATGGGACGATGCTGCTACGTTCAATAAGTCCAGGTGGGCCCGGAGGAGCCGGGCGCACTATTTGGCTGTTTATTGGGCGCAGCTGATGGCTTTGGTTTTGATGATCTTGAGGAAAGCATCCTTTAGGGCAGCCGAGTCTTGGACTTCGACGATTTGGTCGCTGATCTTGGCGACGACGCTCTTCGTGCCGTTGCCGCCGAGGATGGCGTTCATGTAGGCGTCGAAGCTTGCGTAGGCGGAGGTCTTGTACCAGTGGCCCGAGCCGCTTTGGACCGACGCGTTGTCGATCTTCTTCAACATGGCCGTGTGAGTCGCTTCGCGGCTTTGGCGTTGTTCGTTGTTGGTGATGAACACCGTGATGACTTGGACGCCGGCTTGCTTCAGGGCCTCGGCCTTGGCGACGACGCCGTTCGGGTCTTGGTCGGTAGGCTCGCCGTCGGTGACGAGGACGGCGACTTTGGCGCGGCCGTCGCTAGCTGCTTTGCTGAACAGCTCGGTGCCGGCGTTCATGGCGGCGCCGTACGGGGTAAGGCCAGAGGGCTTACGAGTGAACAACATGGCGTCGGAGAGCGCGTCACGGCTCTCGTTGTCGAGCCAGCCGTTCGATTCGATCGTGTAGCCGTTGACGTAGTCAGCGGCCGTTGGGAAGGAGGCGATGGCCAGGCCCGACTTGGCTTTGTCGTTGCCGGGTTCGTTGGCA
>JAYWBY010000144.1:0-6342 GCA_043781115.1 Pseudomonadota bacterium | reverse complement strand
CGAAGCAGGAGTCTGCAAGGCGCCGATGCGTTGCTTCACTTCGTTCAAGCGGGCGAGGAACTCGGGGTCGGCCGAGGCCTGCTTGCGGAAGTATTGGTAGTAGCGCAGCGACTTTTCCTTGTCGACGCTCTCGTACGCCTTGCCGAGCAGGTAGTGAGCTTCGGTGAGGCGCGGGCGGATGCGAACGGCGCGTTCCATGTAGGTGATGGCTTGCTTCGTCTTGCCGTCGTCGAGCGAGCAGCGGCCGAGGCCGAGGAGCGCGCCGGCGAGGAGCGGTTGGTCTTTCAGCGCTTCGCGGTAGGCCTTCTCGGCTTCTTCGCGGTTACCGATGTCATATTGAATGTCGCCTTCGACGCTGTTGTAGAACGGCCGCGAGGTGCGAGCGATGGTCTTCTTGGCGGCGTGGATGGTCGCCAGCGCTTCTTTGCTGCGTTTCAGCATGAGCAGCGTCCGGGAAACGATGATGCCCGTTTGGTCGTCGTCCGCGGCGACCTTTTGCAGTTCGCGGCCAGTCAGCAAGGCCTCGCTGTAGTAGCGGATCTTGAAGTAGCTCCAGGCAAGAGGCTTCAGCGCGCGGGCGTCGCCGTCTTTGATTTTCAGCGCGCGTTTGTAACGGAAGATCGCTTCCGAGTATTTGTCTTGAGCGCGGTAAGCTTCGCCGAGGTAGTAGTTGGCGTCGAAGTCTTTCTCGTAGCGACCCATGGCCTTTTCGAGGTGTTTCGAAGCGCCTTTGTAGTCGCCCATCTTCACCAAAACCATGCCCAAGTTGCGGTGCGCCGTCGGGTTCGTCGGCTTCTGCGCCAAGGCCTTTTTGTAGGATTCGGCGGCTTCGCGCAAGAGGCCGTCCTTGGCGTACTGGTTGCCAGTCGCCACCAAGTTCTTCTTCTCGACCGTCACGCATCCGGTTTGGGCGACGCCGAGGCTCAATGCTGCGGCGAAAAGCCAGCGCAACGCGGATTTTCTTTTGGCGAGTGTTGCCATGGGAGATGGACTCCAAGCGGTGAAATGAAGAAGGGAGTGAGACGGAAGATGGGCTTAATGGATATTTTACCTTATCGCGCGCGTTTTGGGGATTTCGCGGCAGCGATGAAGGCTAAGGAATTTCGCGGAGCTACTCGGCTACGTAATATTCTTCGAAGAGCGACCAGCAGCGGCCGTTCTTGGAATAAAAGGACAACATGATCTCCTTGAGCCGCCATTCCTTATAATTGGCGAGCTTGTAGCTGTAGTAGCGGAGATCGAGCGCGCCAGATTTACCTGACACTAGGCCGTCGGGCATCGGCATGAAATCGTCCAGGTAATAGCACTCATTTGCCGAGTTCTTGAGGAACGGCAGGTAGACCGCGTCACCGGAACCCGTCGAAACCGCTGTCTTGCAGCCAGACGAGAGCAGCAGCTGAAGCGTGACGAGGAAAGATACCAGGGTCGTTTTAGTAGTCATTTACGCACCCACTCCAAAGAGACTAGAATCTTCGTTATGTGGATTCGTCACGATTTATAGATTCTTTAGCAAAGAGTTTTTGGCGGAGTGGCAAAATGCGGACGTTCTTGCTCATGATTCTCGCGGCTTTGCTACCTGGATGCGTGACCTCCGGAGGCCACAAAACGACGTCCGGCTGGCTGGTTTTGGACAAAGCCGCGGAAGCCCGCTGCGCCCCGTGGCCCAAGCACGAGAAGGACTTGCAGACGGACGAGGTGCTGTTTGTGCCGGGGTTGAAGAAGGGGTTTCTCTCGTCCGGCTTGAAACGCGACGCGAGCCCGCAAAATTACTTCGCGCCATTCAACGGCGAACCGCAGGTGGAAGAAGATGATCTGGTCCCAATGGCCCTCGGTCGTTCTTCGGTGTTGCTTGGCGGCATGACCATCGGCGGTCGTCCGGCCGCGGTGGTCGTGCATAACGTTTCGGAGGGAAAGTCGACGATCGAGGTGCGCACCGTTAGTGACAACGTCGTCAAGTTCAAGGCCGACCTTGCCGCCTTCAATGCCATAGAAGGTAGCGTTACTCCGTCGGCCGGTGGCTACTGGGTGTTGTTCAAGAGCGAAGAGAACGAATATAGGATCGCCTTTATCGACATGCGCAAGCCGTCTGCGCCGGCTTTGCGCTCGGTCGCCAACGTTTCATTCAAAGACAAACCGCAGGTCGTCGCGTCGGCGGCGAAGCCGGGCGCCATCGTCGTCTGGCTCGACGGCTCGACGGGAAAACCTTTCAAGGCCCAGCAGCTGACGGAAGAAGGCGTCGCAGGAATCGCCACGGTCTGGGACGTCGCGGTCGCCGCCCAAGTCGAGAGCTGGAGCGTGACGCAACATGCCGGGTCTTATTACGTGGCCTTTGTCGACGGCGACTCGTTGGTAGGCCAAGCGGATCTGCGGATTTCTCAGCTGAATTGGGGAGATGGAGCTGTAGCGGTGCGCTGGACGAAGAACGTCCCGATCCGCGACATTCACGTCACGGAGCCGGTGTTTCTTGCGAGTTCAAAGGGCCTGGAGGTGCTTCTCTTGAATTGGGTTGACGAAGAAAGCACGATTGCGCGATACATCCTTGCTGGTGGAAACATAGGCAAGCCAGCGTATTCAGGCGTTTTCCGAAAGGGAACGCGGATCGTGGACGCGTTCACCGGCAAGAGTGCCGACGAGACGTACGTGATCACGCGACACCGCGACGATACCCGCTGGGGCTTCCAGATCTGCGAAATCTGAGGCGGGGTCCAGCGGAACCCCCATCCGGGGAAAGGTTCCATGACAATCGCTCAGACCTCCAAGCTCTCGGTTCTCGGTCGCTCGTTCACGCACTTTGCCGCCGACATCAAGCTGGCCCACAGCGTTTTCGCTCTGCCGTTCGCGATGTCGGCCTTCATCGTTGGGCACTTGCCACTGCCGTCCACTCGGCAACTGGCTCTCGTCATTCTTTGCATGGTGACGGCGCGCAGCTTCGCCATGGGAATGAACAGATTCCTGGATCGCGCCATCGACGGCCAGAATCCTCGGACAAAGGTGCGTAAAATTCCGAGCGGAGCATTGTCCCCGGCCCAAAGCCTTGGTTGGTCCCTATTTGCAGCCGCGCTTTTCGTCGCCGCCGCCTGGCTGTTGAGCCCTCTGGCCGGAAAGTGCGCCCTGCCGATGCTCGTCATTCTGATGAGCTATTCGTTCATGAAAAAGCTCAGCTGGCTGACGCATTGGTATCTGGGGCTTTGCCTTGGACTCGCGCCAATCGCCGTGTCGATCGCCTTGAGCAATTCCGTGTCCCCGGCCGTACTGTTGACGGGTGCAGCGGTGGCGCTTTGGACGGCTGGATTCGACATACTTTATTCGCTTCAGGACATCGGCTTCGACCGCGCCAACCGGCTGCACAGCGTGCCGGGGCGCTTTGGTCCGGCAAGTTCACTCTGGCTGAGTCGCCTGTCGTTTGCGGTGATGGTCGTCGTCCTTGCCGTCGCCGGTCAATTGGCCGGACTAGGTTGGATTTACGATCTCGGGGTCGCGATCGTCGCGGGGATTTTGACGTACGAGCACATTTTGGTGCGTGACGCGCGGCATACCGGGCAGTCGAAGCACATCAACGTCGCGTTTTTCAACTTAAATGCCTACGTCAGCGTCGTGTTCTTCATTTTCGCGGAACTCGACTTCTTAATCCTTCGCTAAAGTCTGAACTTATGGACCACCGCATTCTCATCGGCGTCACCGGAGCCTCGGGCTCGATCTACGCGGAGCGTCTGGTCGAAGTGCTGAAGGGTCAGGTGGAGCGGATCTATCTTCTCTTCACGGACACGGGGGCGAAGGTCGTTCGGCACGAGCTGAAGACCAAAGCCGAAGGGTTCTCGCTCCTGAAGGCCAGCCAAGGCGAGCTCGACGAAAAGGATCGCTCGGTGATTCGCCTGCTGAAGAACGACGACCTCTTCGCGCCCGTCGCCAGCGGTTCATCGGCACCGACGGCAATGATCGTTCTACCCTGCTCCATGGGCACCTTGGCGCGCATCAGCCAAGGAACCTCGTCGAATCTTTTGGAGCGTTCGGCCGACGTCTGCATGAAGCAGCGGCGTCGCTTAATCATCTGTCCCAGGGAGACGCCCCTCAGCGCCATTCACCTGCGGAACATGCTGAGTCTTTCGGAGCTCGGCGTCGACATGATTCCCGCGATGCCGGCGTTCTATCAGCATCCAAAAAGCATCGACGACATGGTCGACTTCGTCGTCGGACGCGTCGTGGAAGTCCTGGGTCTCCCTCACACGCTTTATCCCGCCTGGAACCCGCGCATGGTTTGAGGCTCGCCGACGCGAACGATGAGTACGGTCTTGTCGTCCACGAGAACGTGTTCCTTGCCGAGTTCTAGAATGGTGCGGTGGAGTTCGTCGAAGCTCATTTCGGCGCCTTCAGGTAGCGCGCGAAGCCGACCGAAGAGCGTTTTCATTGCGCGACTCCCCTCGAGGCAGCCGTCGGTGAACGTAAACAGGATGGTGCCTGGCTCGAAGGTCTTGCGAACTGTGGCCAGGGGGACGTTTTTCGCGACACCGAGGGGCATGCTGCGCATCGCGAGATGTTGCACCTTGTTGCCGTGCAGTGCGAACCAGCCGAGCGACGCCGCGCTATGAAACTCGACGGAGCCGTCCCCGTGCATCGTGATACTGGAGATCGTCGACGTGATGTGCTTCCGGAACAGATCGATGAGCTGACAGTTGATCCGTTCGATGCATTCGCTAATCGACAGGTTGTGATGCTTGCTGTCGTTAATGATGCTGGAGATAGCCGCCACGGCCAGGGCGGCTTGCGGTCCCTTGCCGACGACGTCGCCCATGAACAGGTGATTTATCCCGTCGCCTTGCCAGATGCTCAACCAGTCTCCAGACATCTTCTCCGCCGGCTCGTAATAGTATTTGTAGGCGAAGCCGCCGACCTCCCCTTCCATCGCCGTCGGCAAGAGCATGCTTTGCACCGTGCGGCCGAGTTCTAAGCGTTCGTTGACTGCTTGCAACTCGTCTTCGACCAAGACTTTGGCCAAAAGCGACTTGCCGATGTCGATGATGGCGAGGGCGGTCAAAACGAGGAACATCACGAGGTCATGAATCCAGTGCCAAGCAACGCCTAGGTGCATGTTGAGACCGAGGAGGTCCGAGGCCATGTGCCAAGCCTGGATCATTCCGGGGATCAGTGACGCGAAGAAGAAAAAGGCGAGCGGCAGTTGTTTGTTCCGGCGCGCCTTGAAACCCGCGAAGAGGAAAATCGAGGGATAGACCACGGCATGGACGGCGTCGAGCGCCTTCAGCGCGACGTTTTGCGAGACGAGGAAAAATACGATCGAGGAGGCGGCGATAAGCGCGGCGGCGGCCGCCGCCAGGTAACGCTGAATCGTAACGCGTCCCGCGCCAAAATATTCAACGAGGAATCCGATGAAAAAAAGCGATGCAACGTCCCGTCCAATTGGGCCAAAGAGGCTGAAATCGCCGGCTGGCAGCATCATCGTCGAGTAGCCCGAGTCGAAGAACGTCTCGAGTCCGCTCAGAAAGGTGTAGCCAATGAACATAAACAGGAGTTTGGTGCGCGACAGGAACAGGAACACCAGAGAAAACATCAAGCAGAAGGTCAACTTTGGCAGGAGAAACCACAGATAGAACGTCGTCTTTAACTCCTCGCCGTCAAACGCGGTGCGTTTGAGCGCGCTCTTCGCGCCGATCAAGATGTCGCGTCGATTAGCGAGTCCTTGATAAGGAAGATCGCCCGGGTCGATGACGAAGGCGAGGTTCACGACTCGGTCCTTCGGTACCACGTCATGAGGGATCGTGACGTTCAGAAGTTCGCTCTCGCCCTCTTCGAAGAGCGTATCATTGACGTAGAATTTGTAGGTCTTCGCCCATATGTAGAGCGAGTGAAAGGCGATGGGCTGGCCGGCGGCCAGAATTTTTTCGGGGATCTCGACGTGGGCGCGAAGATAAATCCTTTGCCCGCGGACGTAATCGTTTAGCGGAAATTCACGGGCGGGAAGGACCATTTTCTTCTGATAGTTCTGCGCTGGGTAGCCCGATGTGGCAAAGCACTCGATGTTGCCGCACATCGGCGACTGACCGTAGTAGGTGTCCCAATGAACGCCGGCCTTCGTGAGGTTATAGAGGTCTGGTTCTTGGTAAATGTCCGTCCGATAGAAGTAGCCACCGATCCGGATCGACAAGAACCACAGAATCGCCAAGGCCACGGCCAGCACCGCTCCGATCTGGAACGGCGCTCCCTTGGCGAGGACGATGAGGCCTTTGTTGGGTCGAGCCATCGTTTGGGCCTGAAATTGCGGTTCTTCCCTGACGCTCTTGTCGGATTTCCCCGGAGAATTCTTTGCTAACGAAGAAACGCCGGGTTAAG
>JAYWBY010000143.1:0-6343 GCA_043781115.1 Pseudomonadota bacterium | reverse complement strand
GCGCCGCTTTTTTGCGCCGGCGTCACCGTGCACGCGCCGTTGGCGCGTCACGTCAAACGGCCCGGCATGAAGGTAGCGGTCGTCGGCCTAGGAGGTCTCGGGCATTTGGCGGTGCGGTTCGCCGCCGCCATGGGCGCCAAAGTCACCGCGTTCGATCCCGACGCCGCAAAAGCCGCCGAAGCGAAGGATCTCGGCGCCCACCACTTCTGGGGCCCAAGCGAGCGCGCCGCGGTGGAACGAAGCGGCGAACGCTTCGACCTCGTCCTGACCACGACGTTCGCCGACTTGATTTGGGACGAGTGGCTGGCGCTCGTCAAGATCAACGGCACGCTCTGCCTCGCCGGGGTTCCGTCGAAACCCCTGATGTTCAGCGCCGACCATGTTTTGGACGGCCAAAAAACCGTGACCGGCAGCGTCATCGGCAGCCCGTCGATGCAGCGGGCGATGCTCGCCTTCGCGGCGGAACAGCGCATTTTGCCGACGATCGAGCGGTTTTCGCTCGCCAACGTCAATGAGGCGTTAGTCCGAGTACGCCAGGGAAAAGTCCGCTACCGGGCCGTGCTGACGACCTAAATCTCACAAAAATTTAATATTTACGTGGCCTTGGGCCGCACCCTCAAGCTCCCTCTCAGCCCCGTCGATGAAGGGTATGGAGGTCTCGGCATGGGCGTCAAAAAACTCTTCAACGATCGTGCGCCGGCCCTCGAGGGCAATCCCGAGAGCGCACGCCGGTTGCTGGAATCCGCCAAAGCGCGCGGCGCACCGGCCCGTCCAGACGACGTCGTCAAGGACGCCTCCGACGCCTTGCGCGAAACGCTCGCCGAAGTCGACGCGAAAGTGCTCGCGGGTTTCCTGAAAGCCGAACAAGCGCAGACGGTCGCGCTCGTCATGGCCCACCTCGACGCGCGGCGGGCCGGCGACCTTTTGAAACTCTTGGCCGCGGAACTCCGCACGGAATTGATGGTGCGCCTGGCAAATCTCGGTGCCGTCGAGCAAAAAGTTTTGGCCGACTTGGACGACCAGTTGAAGCTCGAGATCGAAAAAGCCGGACGCCTTACGGCCCACGCCGTCGGCGGCGCGGTCAAAGTCGCGGCGCTACTCAACGTGCTCGGCCGGGAGCAACAAGAAGCCTTGCTCGGCCAACTCGAGAGTCAAGACCAAAAGCTCGCCGCGAAGGTGCGTCGCGAGATGTTCACCTTCGCCGATTTGGCGAAGCTCGACGACCGCGGCATGCAAGAGTTGCTGAAGGCGGTCCCCGCGGAGACCCTGCGTCTGGCCCTAAAGCCGGCGCCCGAGGCCGTCTTGACGCGAATTTTTGGCAATCTTTCCGAGCGGGCGCGGACCCTTTTGCAGGACGATCTCGCGGCCCGGCCGAAGGTCAAGCTGAGCGACGTCGAAGCCGCCCAACGCCAACTCGCCGAACTGGCGCAAGAGCTGGCGAAAGCCGGCCGGCTGGTCTTGAATCAGACCGATGAGAAATACGTGTGATCCTTGTTTCAGGGGTTGAGTTGCAGTAAGGTTTGGCTATGCTTTTCTGCCCGAAACCCCGGTTGATCGCCGCGCTCTCGTTCGCTCTCGCCGCCGCCTTCGCGCATGCCGCGGAAGGGCCGGCCAAGGCGCCCGAACGGCTGTCGACCGTCAGCGTCGCGCTCGACAAGACGATGCTGTTGATCGGCGTCGAGATGCCAGGCGAAGGCGTGTTCGGTTTCGACCATCCGGCGACGAACGCGCAAGAGAAGAAGGTCATAGCCGACGCCGTCGCCGTTTTGACCGACAAAGCTAGCGATCTCTTCGTCCTGCCAGCAGACCTCGGCTGCAAGGTGGGCGACGTCCGCATCGAGGCCTCGCAGGCGCCCTCGAAGGACGGCGACGACGCTCAGCCGCCGAAAGACAAGGCCAAGCCCGAGCCAGCCAACGTCGACGCCGATTACACGCTGAGCTGCGACAAGTCGCCGAGCGGCTCGACCTTGAAACTGGGCTTGCTGAAGGCCTTTCCGCGGCTGAAGAAAGTGAAGGTGCAGGTTCTCAGCGAAGCGACCGAGTCCGACCGGGACGTCACCTCCGACCAAGACCAAGTGAAACTATGAACGCGGCGGCCAGCGCCGTCGAGGTGCAAGGGCTAACGTTCAGCTACCGGGCCAACGCGCCGAAGATCCTCGACATCAAGGGCTTCTCCGTCCCGCGCAAAAGCCGTGTCTTCTTGCATGGGCCGAGCGGCAGCGGCAAGACGACTCTGCTGGGAATCCTGGCCGGAATCCTCGACGCCTCCGGCGGCAAGGTCAAGGTCCTCGGCCGAGACTTCGCCGAGCTGAAAGGCAAGCAGCGCGACGCTTTCCGCGGCTCGCATATCGGCTACATTTTTCAAATGTTCAATTTGATTCCGTACCTCGACGTCGTCGAGAACATCGTCCTGCCGCTCAGACTCAGCGCCGAGCGTCGCGCCCGGCTGAACGGCCAGCCGGTGGAAGAGGCGGCGGCCGAGCTCGCCGGGCGACTCAAGATCAGCGAACTTTTGAAACGACCGGTCACCGAGTTGAGCGTCGGCCAGCAGCAGCGCGTCGCCGCGGCGCGCGCTTTGATCGGCTCGCCCGAGTTGATCATCGCCGACGAACCGACGTCGGCGCTCGACACCGACCACCGCGAAGCCTTTCTGAAACTGCTATTCGAAGAGGCGGAGCGGTCAGGGTCGAGCGTCCTCTTCGTCAGCCACGACCAGACGCTGAAGCCGCTCTTTCAAGCCGTCATTTCGCTGGCGGAAGTTAACGCCGCTCGCTCGAAGGCGGACTAGCCCGATGCTCACCATCCGCCTCGCCATCAAGTCCTTGATCAACCGTCGCCTGACGAGCGTCTTGACGCTTTTGTCGGTGAGCTTGAGCGTGGCGCTTTTGATCGGCGTCGAACGCGTGCGCCTCGGCGCGCGCGACAGCTTTCACAACACCATCAGCCAGACCGATTTGATCGTCGGCTCGAAGGGCGGCACGATCCAATTGCTGCTTTACGCGGTGTTTCGGATGGGCAGCGCGACGAACAACGTCACCTACGAAACCTACCAAAAGATCGCCCATCTTCCGGAGGTGGCGTGGACGATCCCCTATTCGCTCGGCGACAGCCACCGCGGCTTCAGGGTCGTCGGCACGACGCAAGACTTCTACGACCACTATCACTACCGCCGCGACAAGTCGGTGGCTTTCGCCGGAGGCAGAGCCGCAGCCGGCATGTTCGATGTCGTGCTCGGCAGCGCCGTGGCCGATAAGCTCGGCTACAAGGTCGGCGACCGCATCGTGCTGCAGCACGGCGTCGCCGAGGTGTCTTTCCAGTCGCATGCCGACAAGCCGTTTACCGTCGTCGGCCTCCTCGAACAAACGGCGACGCCGATCGATCGCTCGGTTTACATCACGCTGGAAGGGATGGAGGCCATCCACGTCGACTGGGTGGACGGTGCGCCGCCTCGCGAAGGCTTCGGCCAGAAGCCCGAAGATTTGGCGAAGCAGCAGCTTCCCATCCATCAAATCACGGCCTTTCTGCTCGGCGCCAAATCGCGCATGGACACCTTGCGCTTGCAGCGCCAGCTGAACGACTACGCCGACGAGCCGTTGATGGCGATCATTCCCGGTGTGGCCCTGAGTGAACTTTGGGACGGCATTTCTTACGCCGAGGATGGCCTCAGGGTGGTCTCGGCCTTCGTCGTCGTGGTCGGTCTCCTCGGCATGCTCGTGTCGATTTACAACTCGCTCAATGAGCGGCGGCGAGAAATGGCCATCCTGCGTTCGGTAGGCGCCGGCCCTGGCCTCATTTTTTCGCTCATGATTCTCGAGTCCTTGCTCATGACCGTCGCCGGCGCCGTCTTGGGCGTCGTGGCGATGTACGCCTTACTGTTCGCTTTGCAGCCAGTCATCGAGCAACACTTTGGTTTGTTCGTGCCGATTAGTTCCTTGACCGGCGAGGAGCTGATTTATTTAGCCGTCATTTTCGTGTTAGGTTTAGTGCTCGGCGCCGTTCCGGCTGGCCGGGCTTACCGCAATACCTTGCACGACGGACTCACCATTCGCCTTTGAGTGAACGATGAAGACTTCGGTAAAAATCGCCCTCATCGTCGGCTTAACCTTGCTGCCGATTGCAGCCGTCATCGTCTACGCCGTGACGCGCGAGAATCCGGACAAGGACGACGGCGCCACGGGCAAGGAAGGCTCCTACATCGAGACCGATTGGCGGATCCTCCGCGATCTCGACTATTCGACCGGCAACAAGACGCCGCAGCTGGCGAGCCTCGACGGCAAGTTCATCAAGATCCCGGGTTTCGTCGTGCCGCTCGACGACGACGACCAAGGGCTCAGCGAGTTTCTCTTGGTGCCTAGCCCCCAAGCGTGCATTCACGTGCCGCCGCCGCCGCCGAATCAGATGATCATGGTGCGCATGAAATCCGGCAAGGCGCCGCAGCGTTCCTGGGGACCGGTTTGGATCAAAGGCCGACTCCACATCGCCTCGACCGACAGCCAATACGGCAAGATTTCTTACATGCTCCACGGCGACGGCTCGGAGCCTTACCGCATGCCGGAAGACCCGCCGCCGCCTCCCCCACCTTGAGGACAGTAGCTCGCATGCATTCCTTGAAGGCGCATTTCACCGGAAAAAAGCACGTCATCTGGGACTGGAACGGTACGCTTCTCGACGACGCGCAGATTTGTCTGGAGGTGATGGCCGACCTGCTAAGCCACCACGGGCTCCGGCCGGTCGACATGCAAGAGTATCGGCGGGTTTTCCGTTTTCCCGTGATCGAATACTACCGGGACGTCGGCTTCGACTTCGACCGCGTGCCGTTCGAGGTCGTAGCGGAAGACTTCATGAATCGCTACAAAGCGCGCGTGCTCGAAGCGCCGCTCTTCGACGGCGTCGCCACTTTGCTCGGTGAGTTGCGCTCCGAGGGCCTTGCGTCGTCGGTGCTTTCCGCGGCGCCGGAAGCGGAGCTCAACCGCTTGCTGGGGCATCACGGCATCGCCGCGCAATTCGACCGCATCTACGGTTTGAACGACCATTTCGCCCGCTCCAAGGTCGAGCGCGGCCGCCAGCTGCTCGCCGATCTGGCTATCGAACCGGACGGCGTGATGCTCGTCGGCGACACCGACCATGATTTAGAAGTCGGTGAAAGCATGGGCGTAGACGTCCTGCTGGTCGACGGTGGCCATCAATGCGGCGACCGGTTGGCGGCACGGCACCACCGCGTGGCGCGGCGGGCTGCGGCCAAGATGGTGTGATTTAGCTATAAAATTCAGGGACTAACGACCTTTTGGGCTCATGGTTCGCTGCATTCTGCCGAACAAGAGCCATGGTGAACCGTCCCAAGAAATTAGCGCTCGCGACCACCGTTCTACTTAGCCTGGCCTGCGCCAAGCCGAATGGTCACGACGCGTCGACGTCGAGCACTCCCGCGGACCCCGCGCCCGATCCGGTTCCCGTTGCCGACGACGAAGGCACTCCGGCGCCAGCTCCCGTGCCGGTCGCTGGCGCTTTCCTGGTTTCCTGCTCGAACGACACCGGTCAGTCGTTCGTCAAAGACGAAGGCCGGGCCGCGAGCCTCGTCGCCTGCGTCGTGACCGACGCCCACGGCAAAGCCGTTGACGCCCAAGAACTCGACGTGACGTTCTCCGCTGCCGGAGCCAGCGCTGACCGGCCTGTGGTAGGCAAAGAAACGGTCGCACCTTGGACTTTCGGGATCGAAGCAAAACTGGCGGATCTGGCCGGCGACGCCGCGATCACCGTGCAGTTCGCCGCGACCGAAGGGGGCGATAAAGTCACCGCGAAAACCGAGGACTTTGCCTTCGACTGGTCGCACAGCCCCATCTTCCAGCCATTCATCGACCTGGTAAAGCTCGTCTATTCGACGGATCCGCGCACCAAGATCTACGATCAGGAGCACGGGATCGCCAACACCGAAAACCAAGGCCTAGCGACTCGAGTCATCTTCGTGACGGACAAAATCTATCCAGGGAATTTCGGCGTCAAGGCGGCGGACGGCTACTGCCAGGAGGCCGGCGAAGTCTTCGACAAGTCCCGGCAGTGGAAGGCGGTCTATGGCCTCAAAGACCAAGATCTGAAGACGCGCCTCGGCCCCCTCGGAGTCGTCATGAACTTCGCAGGCCAATGGGTGGCCGACGACGCCCATTTTTATCCCGGCAAATGGGTCACGGCAATTCGCCACTCCGAGACGGGCCTCGACATCGCGCGCAGCGTCGTCAAGGATTCGGACCCGGCAATCTTCGTGACGCGCGCTTGGACGGGCCTCAAAAATGACGGCACTTTTGACGCCGAAGGCGGTAACTGCGGCGACTGGAGCCAGACGACCGGC
>JAYWBY010000142.1:0-2223 GCA_043781115.1 Pseudomonadota bacterium | reverse complement strand
CGCTTAGGCTACCGCATCGTCGAGGCCTCGGACGGAGCCGAAGCCTTCGCCGTGCTCGAGCGCAACGCCGCGAGCGACGGCGAACGCATATCGCTGGTCGTCACCGACGTCGAGATGCCCAAGATGGATGGACTGTCCTTCACCAAAAAAGTGCGCGAACATGCGGAGCTGGCGGAGACGCCAATCCTCCTTCACACATCCCTCTCAGGCAAGGCCAACCAGGCCGCCGGAATCAGTGTAGGCGCCAACGGCTACGTCATCAAGAACGACTTCCGCTCGCTGTTCGAGTTGATCAAGGAAATCCTTGGAACAAGCCCCCAAGATGCCCTCTCCGCTTAAAACGCTGCAAGTGTCGCCGCGGCAAATCGTGCCGTTGATAGTGCTCTCGGTCGTCACCGCGGTCGCGCTCGCGGAATTGTACCTGCCGTTAAGGGGACGGTTCACCGAGCCATGGCTTGCGCCAGCTTGGGTCCACACCGCTTTGGCGCTGCTCGTCGTCGGCTTGGTTGCGAAGCGGCGCGAACTTGGCGAAGTCTTTGGCAAGGCGCCGCTCGTCGCTTACCTGCCGGCCGTCCTTGTGCTGTTTGGCGCCGGCCTGTTGGTGATCGTCAGCCGGCAATTCGGCAGCGCGATGCCCCGCACGACCGCTGCGACGCCATGGGCGTGGCTTTTTTGGGTGCCCGTCGTCGAGGAGCTGGTGTTCCGGGTCGGCCTCGGCACGGCGTTCCGCCGTATCGGCAGGAGCGTCGTCTGGGGCTCTTGGTTTGCGGCTCTGGCCTTTGCGTTGGTGCATGCCGACCCGACGATCGAGCATCTTCGCCTCGGGCAACTCGGCCTGCCTCTCGGGCCTTTCCTCCTCGGTCTGGCTTGCGAGGCGCTCTACGTCAAAACCGGGCGTATCCTTCCGTCGATAACGCTGCACGCGGCCTGCAATGCGACGGCGCTCGTCTTCGCGTTAGGCGATGAGCGCTGGCTTAATTGGTTGGGGTTTCTCTACTCATGACGGAGACCCATGACTTTCTTAACTCTTGCGGCTAGAATGCCCAAATGACACTGCGAGCAACTCATGGCAGCTGATCCACCTGACGAGCAAAGTATTCCAGCCCCGACATCGGGCATGGATCCGAAGGCCGAGGAACGCATTCGCGCGCTCGCACGTGTCGTTTGCATCTGCAAGGGCATCAATCTCGGGCGCGTCATCAAGGCTCTCGAAGGCTCGGAGACGGTGCAGGACGTCAACCGCAAGTGCGGCAGTGGCTCCGGCGGTTGCGCAGGCGAGCGCTGTGGGCCTCGCATAAAGCTGTTGTTGAAGAAAATGAAAGACGCCAAGGCCAGCCGTTGAGCAGGCGCACGCTGATCTTCATAAATCGGGTCTATCGGCCGAACGAAGAAGCCACGGCGAGCTATTTGTCGGACCTCGCCCTTGGCCTCGCCAAACAATTTGACGTGCGAGTCGTTTGTGCCACTCCGAATCCGGCAAGGGATGAAGGGCCGACCCGGGTCGTTCGTCGTCCGCCGCCGGCCCTACCGCTGCCCAATAAATTTCGCAAAGTCTGGGACTATGCTTGGTTTCTTTCGGTCGCCGTCTGGCAGATTCTGATTGCTCCCCGAGGAGCCGCAGTCATCGCCTGGACCGATCCTCCCTTTCTCGACACGATCAGCGGTTTACTATGTTGGGTCACCAATCGGCCATTCTATGGCATTCTTCAAGATTGTTTTCCCGAGTTGATCGAGCGTGCTGGTCTTCTTCGGGATGGCGCCCTCATGCAGCTGCTGGTCAACCTGCATTGTTTTGCCTTGAGGCGGGCAAAGAACGTTATATGCATTTCGGAAGACACTCGAGTTCTCTTCGCTTCTAAGGGCCTGACAAACCTCGTCGTCATTCCGAATTGGTGCGCAGGGAACGACATTCACCCGGTCAAGGAAGCGCGGGACGCTCGTTGGAGAGCAACGGAATTTGCTGATCGTTTCATAATAAAGTATGCGGGAAACGTTGGTTATGCATGTGACCTAGATTCCTTCGAGGCGGCACTTGCTGAGCTGCCCGATTCATCGCGCTACCTTTTCGTGCTCCAGATCGGCGGACGCCAAGTCCAAAGGGCAAAGGCGCTCGCGAACCGGTACTCCTGCGTGCAAATCGGATCTTTAGTGCCAAGGTCGGACTTGAATAAGTCGCTCGCCGAATGTGATGCTCATCTCATTCTGACGCCGGAGCCAATGCTG
>JAYWBY010000141.1:0-6371 GCA_043781115.1 Pseudomonadota bacterium | reverse complement strand
GGCAGCCATTTCATGACATTGAGGCGGCCGAGCCGGATGCCGGAATCGGGGCGGGAATACGTGGCCGGCGACCCGGTCAACATGATCGATTGGAAGGCTTTCGCCCGGACCGATCAGCTAATCATCCGTGAAATTCGCGACGAAGCGACTGCCCGGGTGATGATAGGTCTCGACGTCTCCGAAACCATGATTTGGCCGACGGGCGACTTGGCGGCGCGGGCGCAAGCTTCGAAGGCCGAAGTTGCGACGCGACTCGCTTTCAATTTGGCGCACCTCCATTTGCGCATGGGCGATCTGGTCGAGATCTGGTTGGTGACTGACGGCGACATGAAGAAGCGGGCGGAGCCGGCCCTCGTGCTGAAGCCGCGCAGCCCCTCCGACGTCGTCACCGCCTTCAACCGCATCCACGACCACGGATTCAGCAAGGAGGCGGTGACCGCGGAGTTCGTCCCGGGGGAGCTGGCCGGCAGGCCGCGCGACGTCTCGATCTGGGTCGGCGACGGCTTGGGCCCCGCCGACTTCAATGCCTTTCTCGGCCGCGGCAAGCGGGCGTTGCTGCTCCATGTGTTGAGCTCGCTCGAACTCGACATCGCTTGGACCGACGGCGACATTTCTTACTTCGACGAAGGCTTGGGCAAGAAGGAATACCAAGGACAAATCTTGAAACACCGCGACAATTACAAGAAGCATTTGGCCAACTGGCGCCAAAAGCTCGAGCGCAAAATGCACAAGCAAGGCGGCGAGTATTTGACGGTGAGCGACGCCACGGCGATCGCGCAGTACCACCTGACGCTCTCCAGTTTCCTCGGCGCCGGCGCCGGCGTCTAACAAGTAGCGGATTAAAGCGGCATGCAGGTCGGCAACGTCATCCTCGAACCCTCGCTCCCCGTCCTCGTGGTGGGAGGCCTCGGCGCTTTGGGGTTGATTGTTTGGTGGCTCCGGCGCAAACGGCAGAAGCGCATCTGGCTGCCGACCATACGGATCATGCGCCTCGAATCCCGCGTCTTGCCGCGCCTCGTGCTTCGGCCCCCGCCGATCCTGTCGTTCCTGTGTTTTCTGATCGCCGCCGCGGTGCTGGCCGGCTTCGCGATGCGGCCTCGCACCGAAGTGTTCACGCCGTTCGAACCCAATCAGACGCGGATCCACATCTTCGCCGACATGAGCCCGTCGGTCGCGGCGCACGTGACTTTGGACGACTATGCGAGCCGCGTCTCGGCACTTTACCAATCGTTGAAGGAAACCGGCCGGGTGACGGTGTCGACTAGCCACGAACCGACGATCGTCGAGCCGGAGTCGGCGGAAGCCGTGGCGACTTTGATCAAGACGCGCGGCTTTCATCGCGGCGGCCTCCGCCTCGGATCGGCCATGAAAATCTTGCTCGAGCAACTGGGCGAAGCCGATCGGCTCTTCATCATATCGGACAGGGACCAGCACTCTTGGACGGGCTTCAACTGGCAGTACCTGCTCGACGAAATGGACGTCGTCTTTTACGACTTGGGCGGCAAGGCCGGTGACGGCTTGAGCAACGTTTTCATCAACGACACGCGGTTTCTCTCGTCTCCGTCGTCGCCGACCATGGACTGGGACGTCGAGGTGGCGCGCCGCGGCGGCGGGCCCGACGTCGACGGACGCCTGGAGGTGACCTACATGGGCAAATCGCTCGGGACCTACCCGTGGAAGTTGCCGGCGGGCAAGCAACGGATCAGCGTTCGCGCCGAATGGCCGGCGACCTTGATCAAGGAAATCGACTCGACAGGCGCCCGCGACGTGCCGTTGGTCTTTCGCATCGACGTCGACGGTTCCGACGCGTTGACGGCGGACAACGAGTACCGCTCGGAACTGATGGGCATGAAGCAAGACGTCTTGCTCGTCAGCGACTCCGCCGGCGAGCGCGCTTTGGAGGACCCGGCCGACCAACTGACAGTGTCCTTGGAAATCCTCGGCTTCAAATTGAAGCGCTTTGACTCCTTGACCCAACCTGGTCCGGACCCGGACGACTACCCGTTCATCATTTTGCTGGCTGGTGCCGGCGTCGGCGTCGACCGCTTTTGCCCCAAGTCGCTGGAATTGGCGCGCCTCGCCGAACGGGCCAAACAAGGCGCGAAAGACGGCCGGCGGCGGCCGCTGCCGAAAGTTTGGTTGGCGCCCGCAACGCTCGACGTCGACTACAAGGAACTCTGTCGCTGCTATTCCCGTCTACTGCTTTCGACTGGCGCAAATGACGCCGAGCCGCCTTATTGCGCCAATGCCGACGCCCGTAGCCAGTGGGTCGGCCTCTTGCCGTCGCTCGGGGCGAAACAGGTGGGCGGCGACATGGGCGACGCGACGAAGTCGCTCGCATGGCAGGGCCACGATCAAGCCTCGGGTCTAGAAGTCTTGGCTTTCACCGTACCGCTGACGCCTTCCGCGGCGACGGGCATCAACCACGCGCAGATGCCGATCCTCGTGAAAGAGCTGCTCACCTGGCAAGGCTTGCTCGAAGCCAAGGGCGGACCCGGCCAAGGTGCCGCTTGGCCACGCCTCGAGGACGTCGTGACCAAGCTCTGGGACCCGGCGCACCCGGCCGAGCCTTCGGAAGGAGCCAAATTGCGCTCGACGAACGTGCCGCTCGGAGAGAGCCTTTTGGCCGACGCCGACGAAGCCCAACTCCCGCCCCGGTGGACGTCGCAAATGGATTTGACCGACAAGCAGCTACCGGCCAAGAAGGACCGCGAAGATCCGCTACCGTGGCTGAAGCTCGCGGCGATGATCGTCGTGGCCATCACCGGGTTCGAAGGCTTGGTGTCCTTGGGTCTCCGGCTCGGCCGCTTCGTGGCGAAGAAACCGGAAACCGTCGCGCTGCTGCTCGTCGGCTTGCTCGGCGCTTACGGTAAAGCCTTCGGCAAGATCGAGTTCAACCTCGTCGGCTACGACGACAACGGCATGTCGCTGGCGACCTTGTCGCGCGAGGTGGCGCACCGGACGTCGATCGAGCTCGAGGCGAAGCCGAACGTCTTTTCGCACTTAAACGCTGACGCGCTCGACGAGCCTTGGCTTTGGGTGAAGGATGCCAGCGAGATCGTCGCCAAGGACGCCACGCTCCGACCGGACCTCGTGCAGTGGCTGAAGCGCGGCGGCTTCTTGATCATCGAAGCGCCCTTGCCTGGTCCGGCACTCGCCAAACTGACGGAAAAACTTTTGGGGGACAAGAGCTCGGAAGGTTGGTTGCCGCTTCCTCCCGACCACGAGCTGATGCGCAGCTTCTATCTTCTCGACGCGCTTCCCGGCTGCAACAGCGAGATTTGGCGAGGCTTTCAGTACGACGGACGGCTGGCGATTCTGGCCGTTCCGTATGGTTTCCTGGCGACTTTAAAGGACCACGGCGTGCCGCCGGCCTGCGCCAACCCGCCCGACCAGGAGCGTTCGGTGCGCGTCTTTGTCAACTTGATCATGGTCGCCCTCGCGACAGACTACAAAAAAGACCAGATTCATTTACCTGAAATTTTGAAGCGCTTGAGATAAGGACGGCGATGCCGTTTCAGACCGCCAACATTCCGGACTTTTTCCCGCTGCTGCTGGCTGCCGCCGGCGTGTCGATGGCGCTCTTGGCTTTGTCGTGGGTGCTGTCGATGGGGTTCGTGCGGGGCAGCCTCGCCGCGCTCTGCCGCATTGGCTGGCTCTTGCCGCTCTTCGTGAGCTTCTTCCCCGAGACCCAGACCGAGCAGCTGCCGCGGACTTTGACGCTGAAACCCGTCCACGTCTTGCTCGACGACTCCGAGAGCATGAAGGGCGACGACGCCAAGGAATCCTCGGGTTCGATTCTGGCGGCCAAGGAAATGTTGAAAAAGGTCGAGGACGAGTGCGTGCGCCTCGGCTGCATTCCGAAGGTGACGCGCTTATCCGAGCAGGACGAGGACGTGAAGCTCGGATTCACGCCGCTCAGCAACGTGCTGGATTCCTGGGTTTACAAAGTCGGCGCCGACCCTTGGCTCTTAATCAGCGACGGCGGCGACTACCGGCCGACCGAGCATTGGCACCCAAGCCTCAAGGGCGCTGGACTCCCGGAAGCGAAAGGCAAGACTCCGCGGGGGTTGATCGTCGGCTTCGGGCCGAAGGCCAAAGACAATATTTGGATCAAAGACTACGACGTCGCGCCCTTCTCGTTCGAAGACAAGCCGCTGACGCTCTCGGTAACGCTCAAACGCACGACGGCGCGGACCGAGACCGAGCGGGTTCAGGTCCAGATCCTGACCGGCGACACGCCGCTGGCAACGGTCAACGGCGAGTTCAAGCCGGGCGACCTCGAAGCGCAGATCGGCACGACCATCCCGCCGCTGCCAAAAGGCCAGCATCTTTTGACGATTCGCGCTTTGCCGACCGCCGACGAGACGGCGCTTTGGGACAATACAGTCCACACCCAGGTAGAAGTCATGCCGAACACCGTCGGCGTCCTGCACTTGCTCGGCAGCCCGAGCTGGGACGGCCGGTTTCTCCGGCGCTATCTGAAATCTGAGCCCAAATACGACCTGATCAGCTTCTTCATCTTGCGCGACCCTTGGGACAGCCAACAGGTCAACGAGCGCGAGCTGAGCTTGATCCCGTTCCCCGTCGAACGGCTCTTTCGCGAGGAGTTGCCGAACTTCCGCGTCGTCGTCATCCAGAACTTCACCCTCTTTCAGTTCTTGCTCCCTGAGTATCAAAACAACCTCGTGAAGTTCGTCCAAGACGGCGGCGGACTCTTGTTCATCGGGGGGCCGCGCGCCTTGACGTCGTCCGACCTCAGCAGCTCGCCGCTTCGCGCCATCCTGCCGTTCGAGGTCGACGGCGACTCCGCCCCGACGGCTCCGGGCGGCTTCGACATGACGCCCTTCGGCGACGACATGGCCCAGACACCGCAAGTCGACGACAAAGGTCCCGCCTACGACCCCGACACGACGTTCAAGATCGAAATGGCCCGGCCCGAGCCGGCGAAACGCGCCCTGGCCAACGTTTATGAGGATTGGGAAGCGCTGGCCGACCCGCTTTCGGGGTGGAAGACAGCGAAGGGTCTGCATCACATGGAGCGCGTCAAGTTCAAGGCCGACTCGACGACGATTCTCTTGAACGCCAAGGTCGGCAAAAGGGACGTGCCACTCGCCGTGGCATCTTATCCCGGCAAAGGTCGCGCCCTTTGGGTCTTCTCCGACTCGCTGTGGCGCCTAGGTTTGACGCCGAGCGATCAAACCTCGCGGCAGGTCTACAATCAGTTCATGCGCGGCGCGATGACTTGGCTCATGCGCCAGGACCTCAGAAAGCCGCTGGTCGCCAAGAATTTCACGCTCCACGGCGGCCGGAAAATGGCGGCGACGTTCCGCGCCACGATCCAGGGACCGGCGGCGCGCTACTTCCAACCGTCGCCCGAATGGAAATTAACGGTGTGCGGCAACCTCGTCGCCCCGGACAAATTGACCGTAACCAAGCACAGTTCCGACGAGTGGGAGATCGCCGGCCCGATGCCGGTGAATCTGGCGGGTGGCGCACGTTGCACGCTCGACATCGAAGGAGCGCACGCGGCTTTCGGGTCCGTGAAGGCGAGCATTACGTCGGTCTTCCCGGAAGTCTACAAGGACTCCGAGATCGATGCGGCGCCGCAGAAGTTGGAAGAGCTAGCCGCTTTGACCGGCGCGACGCTGGCAATCGCCAAGGTCGACGAGCCGCTCGACGCCTGGATCGCCGGTGCCACGGGCCAGGACGGGGTCTCGCTGCCGAATCGCTTCAAAACGCTCCGGAACTTTTTCTGGATCCTCGACACGCCGTGGTTCTGGCTGCTTCTAATCCTGATGCCAATGGAAGTGGTGATTCGTCGCTGGGAGCAGCTCTTCGCTCAGGGCGGGCGGTTGAAGGATAAGGAACTGCCGCAGGCCTAATGGATCGCGCCGCACGCCATAATGCGCTACCGGCGTAAGTCCGGTATAGAACTCCTCAATTTTGTTCACCTAATGCTCTAAAGTTTGCTGAGTTTTGTCCGATACATCAGGGCGTTCGCCTGATCGTCACGGAGAAAAACTCATGCGCCCCAGACTTTGGTTATTGCCGAATCTTTTTCTTCTGCTTGCCGCCTGCGGGAAAACACCCGCGAAGGGCCAGGATCCTTCCGATCCGCTGGGCACGGGTGGCGTCGGGACCACCGGTCAGGACACGGGGACGGCTTCGGGCACGTCGACGGACACGGCCGCGACCGGTCCCGATAAGCCGGGCCTTGTGATCGAGACCGACTCCAATGATATCGGAGAGGCGGGGTGCGATGGCTTGAGGGCGGTACCTTGGACCAACACCAAACAGAAATTCGCGGCTGAGACGGCGGTCACCTGGACGTCAAATTCGGCGGGCAAATTCTACGCCGACGAGGCCTG